>JALFRH010000216.1 GCA_022785155.1 Spirochaetales bacterium | reverse complement strand
TTACTCTTCGTCGTCCTCAAAGCGAACCACTATATCCATGGCGCTTACCTTTGATATAGTCTGGAATATGGAGCATGACTGGGATGTTTTCTTTACCAAGAGCTCAAACTCTTCCTTGTCGGAAATATTCTTTCCCACAATCTCCAAGGATGTGTGCTCAAGAGTTGTAGGAGGAGTCGTCCTTTTTACACCTCTGGCTGTGATGGTGATTTCCCCCCATGTTCCCTTTCTATCATAATCGGCGAGAGTATAATAGAAACAACCTGTAAGGGCACCCATCAGATATTCATAAGGACCGGAGCCCTCCCTGAATTCATGATTCTCACCAAGGGGGGTGGTGAAATATTCCTTTTCCCCAGTAAATGTACCTGTCGCTGTTCTTTCCATATAGTATTATCCCTTTCAAATATCTATTTGTATACATAAAAGAGAAAGGGGCCAAGCCCCTTATCTCTTTATTTTGTCGTCCTTTTCTTCTCGTCGATCAGGAGGCCAAGTTCCTCAAGCTGCTTATCTTCAACCCAGTTCGGAGAGTTGTCCATAGGGGAAGATGCCGCTGTTCCCTTAGGGAAGGCTATTACTTCCTTAATGGAGCTCTGGCCTGCAAGGATCATGCAGAGTCTGTCCACTCCAGGAGCGATTCCTCCATGTGGTGGTGGAGAGAACTTGAAGGCGTCAAGCAGGAAGCCGAACTTCTGCTGGGCCACATCATCTGGAATGTTGCAGATTCTGAATATTCTCTTCTGCAGTTCGATGTCGTGGATTCTTATGGAGCCTGAAGCAAGTTCATATCCGTTGAGAACCAAGTCATAGAGATCACCCTTTACTGAACCTGGATCTGATTCAAGAGTATCCAGATACTCCACCTGTGGCATGCTGAACATGTGGTGTGCGGCTTCCCAATGGCCTTCGTCTTCGTTGTATTCGAAGAGAGGGAAGTCGATGATCCAGCAGAATGCGAAGCCGGGCTGAATAAGGTTAAGGTCAGCTGCAAGCTTTCTTCTGATGGCATCCATACTGTTACAGCACTTCTT
This sequence comes from Spirochaetales bacterium, assembly GCA_022785155.1. Classification (GTDB taxonomy): domain Bacteria; phylum Spirochaetota; class Spirochaetia; order Sphaerochaetales; family Sphaerochaetaceae; genus Ornithospirochaeta. Next base: position 7,548 of record JALFRH010000216.1, on the reverse strand, counting down.
CCAGTTATCGAGGGCAACCATAAGGATCATGTCGCCGTTGTTAGCCTTTGTTTCTTCAAGTACCAGGCTTTCTTTGCCTGCAAAGTATTTGGATACACCACCTGTAAGGGTGTTGTTGTCGACCTTCATCCAGCAGAGGCTCTTTGCACCGTAAACTTTTGCAGCATCTTCAAGGGCTGTAATGTACTTTCTTGTAAAGTCGTGGCCTTCTGTCTTTGGAGCTACGATATATTTGATATATCCACCGTTCTGGAGTGTCTCCTGGAAGAGGGTGAAGGATGATTCCTTTGCAAATGGAGCGGCATCATGGATCTCCAAGCCATATCTGAGGTCCGGCTTATCGCAGCCATAAGTATTCATGGCCTCATGATATGTAAGTCTCTTGAAGTGCTTGGGGAGCTCTGTATTCATTACGTCCTTGAAGACGTAGCCGAAAAGGTCCTCCATAAGGGCAAGGATATCGTCACGCTTGACAAAGCTCATCTCAATATCAAGCTGGGTAAACTCAAGCTGTCTGTCGCCTCTTGGGTCTTCGTCACGATAGCATCTGGCAATCTGGAAATATTTGTCGAAACCGGAAACCATCAATATCTGCTTATAAAGCTGAGGTGACTGAGGAAGGGCGAAGAACTTACCTGGGTAGATACGTGATGGTACCAGGAAGTCTCTTGCACCTTCGGGGGTGCTTCTGATGAGAGTAGGGGTTTCGATTTCATAGAAATCCGTCTTGTAGAAATACTCTCTGATAGATCTTACCACTTCATGGCGGAGTCTGATTCTATCCTGCATTCCCTTACATCTGAGATCCAGGAATCTGTATTTAAGTCTCAGATCCTCTCTTGCACTGTTTTCGTCTTCAATCATGAAAGGAAGAACTGCACACTGTGAAAGAATCTGGATATCTTCAGCCTTGACCTCGATTTCTCCAGTATCCATGTCTCCATTGATCATGGAGTCAGGTCTTCTTCTGACAATTCCCTTTACTGCTATGCAGTATTCCAATTTAAGTTCCTGTGCCTTCTTCTGAAGGAGCGGGGAAGCATCGTCGTCCACGACTACCTGAGTCTGGCCATATCTGTCGCGGAGGTTAATAAAATGGATGGCACCATGGTTTCTGTCGCTGTGTACCCATCCGTTTAGAATGACACTCTTACCTTCATCGGCAGCTCTTAAGGCGCCGCAGGTGACTGTCCTCTGCATGAAAGCTTCTTCCATAAAAAGTATCTCCTTGGAGTAAGGAAATATTATCACTCATTGTTCTTTATGGCTATAAGGGGTATTGGTATTTCAGTGATACAGAATAACCACCGATCATGAATAGATGTATAATTGAAATATGATACAAGAATCTTTCTCGCGAATAAAAGAACGACTATCTGAAATTGATCATAAGATAGAAGCATATAAGAAATGTATCGAAGCATTGGAGGAAGAAAAAATAAATCTTCTGAAGGAAAAAAGCCTGGTTTGTTTTGAAAAAGAAAATGCAGAACGTGAAAGTAAAAAAAACAAAGAAGAACAGAAAGCGGAGAATGTCACAATAAATCGAAAAAATAGCGCAAAGGAAAAGGCTGAGTTTTTACTTAATCTTTTCTACTCAAGGCGTGATGTTTATGCTGTCAGAGCAAAGAATAAAGAAAACAAGACGACATATTATCCTAAGTGTCATTATTTCTGGAGTGAACTATGTAAAAAAAGACAAATGAAAGAAAAAGGGATAAAGGGTGGAAAGAATATATGCGATGATTGCTCTTTTAAGATTTATGATGAGTTGACTGCAGATATTGTAATAAAGAATAACCTTAAGAATGATAATATCGACGGCATTAACGCTATTGGGATATACCCTATATTCAACGGCGATTGTGTTAGATTTATTACCTATGACTTTGATGAAAAAGATTGGGAGGAAAGTAGTAAGATAGTTGTAGAAGTCGCAAAGGAATATGGTTTTGAAGCAGCTTTGGAAAGGTCGTTCAGCGGAAACGGTGCGCACGTATGGATATTTTTTAAAGAAGATGTTAAGGCCCAAAAAGTTAGAAAGATGGCATTTGCAATACTTGATAAGGCATGTGAAAAGTCTGATTGTATTTCATTCAAGTCCTTTGATCGTATTTTTCCGATGCAAGATAGTGTCCTTGAAGATGGATTAGGCAACCTAATACTTATGCCTTTGGTGAAAAGTGCAGCAACAAGGAAAGACTCTCCTACTGGTACAGTCTTTGTCGATAGAGATTTAAAAATGTATCCTGATCAGATTTCATATCTTAGTTCTTTACCTAGATATACAGAAAAAGACATAGACAATTTTCTGGTATCCATTGAGAAAAATGATTTTCAACTTGATTCTATCTGCTATGAGGATGTATCTCCAAGATGGCTTAAGAAACTGCCTGAAATATTAGATAAAGATGTGAAGAAAGGAAAGGTTGAGGCTATCCTTTCTTCAGGGATTACAATAAGCAAAGATTCATTATCCAAGAGACTAATCCATGGATTGAAAAAACTGTCTTCCTTCTATAACCCAGAATATATTTTTAAGCAAAAATTAAACAAAGGATATGCAAATATCAATGAAAAGTCGGTTATCGAAGGTTTTACTGAAGACAAGACATGTATTACTCTTCCTAGAGGTATTAAGGAAGACTTTGAGCGATATCTTCAAAAATATGGGATCAAATATGTCTTCAAAGACGAGAGAGTGTATGGGACAGGTCTTGAAGTAAAATGTTCAAAGGAGCTTAGAAAAGAACAAGTTCCTGCATTGGAAGCTTTTCTAAACCATGATATCGGTATATTTGCCGGGGCAACATCTGTCGGAAAAACAGTGATAGCTGAAAAACTTATTGAGGCAAGAAGGGAAAAAACGCTAATCATTGTGAATAATACAAATCTTCTTGAACAGTGGGAGAAGGCTCTCAAAGAAGATATGACCATCAGTAATAATATTAAAAAGAGAGAAGGAAAGAGGCTAAATGTTTCTGGCGTAGGGGTTCTTGGTAATCAAAGGGACACAATGACCGGACTGATTGATGTTGTTACATTCCAGAGTCTCTTCTCTCAGTTTCCGGAAATGGTAAAAGAATATGGAATGGTAATCATAGATGAATGCCATCATGTTGCTGCAGACACATATTGTCTTCCTCTTCAAGAATTAAAAGCAAAATACGTGTATGGCCTGACAGCGACAGATAAACGTAGAGATAAGTTAGACAAGTATATTTATTGGCTTTGTGGCCCTGTAATTGCAGAGTATTCAGCTGATAAGCTTGCATATGAGCGGGGTATATCCCAATATTTTGTTCCAAGGTTTACAAATTCGTCTCTTTCTATTGAATGCGAGAAATCAAACAACTATATTGGCAAAATAAAAGAGCTGACTAAAGATAATTCTAGAAATGAACAGATATTAGCTGATGCCATGTCTCTTTTAGAAAGAGGAAGAAAGATTCTTATTTTGACTCAATTGGTAGAGCATGTAATGACTTTAAAAGAAAAACTTCAAGAGAGAGGATTGCATTCAATAGCAATTGTCGGAAGCATGAGCAGAAGTGAAAGAAAAGATTCCATATCTGAAATCAAAGAAAATACAGATGGTAAATCTATAATCATTTCTACAGGACAATATCTAGGAGAGGGTACAGATATTCCATATTTGGATACGTTATTAATGGCGACTCCAATTTCTTGGGAAGGAAAAGTGTCTCAGTTCGTGGGTAGAATAGCTAGGGAGTATGAAGGAAAACAAAACACATTGATTTATGATTATGTAGATTTTTGCGTTCCACTTTTCTACTCAATGTATCAAAAGAGGATAAAAACGTACTCTTCCCTTGGCTATATATCATACGATCCATTCTCTGGAGGAAAACCTGTATCTATAGATACAAAATCCTTCTACCTTCAACATGAAGTATATTCGCCGCTTCTTTCATCTATCAGTAATGCCAGAAAAGAAATAATCGTTTCCTCTCCATCCTTGTTTCCGTCAGCTTCTGTTTCTGGGATAATAGCATTCTTCGAAAAAGCCATAGCTAGAGGTGTTACTGTTCGGGTAATTACATCAAGTCACAATGGAACAAAAAATATAGTAAAGCACAAAAAAGTTATTTCGGACTTAGAGAAGATTGGGATATTCGTTGATGAACGACTTGAATCATTTCACAAATTTGTTCTTATTGATTCATCTGAGGTATGGTTTGGGAATATCAACATACTTGGGAATACTCTGAAACAAGTGGTAAAAAATAAGGATGAAGAGAATGGAATGCTTCATTTATATGATAAGAATGTTTGGGAGTCTCTCTATAAACAGTGTTATATGTTAATGTGAAGAATCCCATCTCCGTATCGTGGTTTGATACGGAAAGGGGAAAGTCTTATGACAATCTATATTCTAGGCTCCAAATGCGTGGACTTTTCCTGAACTTGTCTTAAGGCTGATCTTTGTAGATCCATCGCCGTAGGTATATTGATCTCCCACTACGGAGGAAGGGAAGTCACACTTGACGGTTCCTGAAAGGGATTTTGCCGTCATTAAGAATCCTTTGGTGTCTTCTCCCAGTCTCAGTTTTACATTTCCAGATACTGATTGTGCGTCTATGTAATCTGCTTTGCCTCCCACTTCAAGTTCCACTGGTCCTGATGCGGAGGAAGCGGAGATACGTCCTATGTCATCCACCATCAAAGATACGCTTCCTGAAGTGCTCTTGGTCTCTGCGGCGACAACCTTTCCTCCGATCTTTGCCTTGATGACACCGGAAGTGGATTCGGATCTGAACATGACACCAGCCTTTAGTGTGGCTGTTACATCTCCCGATACAGTTTTAAGGGTTGTATCTCCGACAACACCCATGTTGTCAAGGGAAATGGTTCCTGAAACCGACTTGATGTTCAATCCAAGGGTCGAGAGATTCGAGATCCTCACAGGGGATGAGGCTGTATTGATGGTTATGTTCTTCATGTCCCATGAGGAGGGGATCAATACTTCCAGGTCCTTCTTGAAAAGAAGAGGAAGCATCCATACTCCCTTGGAGGCGAAGTTTACGGTAAGCTTCCCTTCCTGGGCCTTGGCCTTCATCTTGGTTCTGGATGTAAGGGAAGTTGCACTTTTTTCCCTTACTATAATCTGGTCTCCATCCCAAGCTTTGACTGAAACGTCTCCAGATTTCCAGTCTATATCGATATTTTCTATTCCTTTTTCAAATGATTCTTCGTTCATAATGTAATCTTCCTCGCCTCCCAGGGCGTGAGAGATTCTGCCCCCCACTACCGAGCAGCTGATAAATGCCGTTGATAGAATGAGGAGCAGAATTAGCGAGAACAAAGTTCTCTTCATGTATTAGCTCCAATTATTTCTTGATCAGTTATTTGTTTCGTCCTTGAAGCGGGCGTCCCATTCCTTTTCCTTGTCGAAGACGTCGCTTTCCATGGACTCCACCTTTTTCTTCAGTTCTTCATACTCCCTTTCAAGATCATCTGTGCTCTTTTCCCTGAAAGTAGCATCATCTGCCTTTGGGCTTGAAGAATAACTTCTTCTGGTTCTTCTTGTAGAGTAGGCATAGTCTGAAGAGTATGTAGTATCTCCATCTCTGATGATATCGGCTTCTGTCTGCTCAGGAAGTATCACAGCGATAATGAGGTAGACCATAAGTGCAGGGAAAAACGCTGTAAAGAGGAATAGGAGGAATACTACAAATCTTGTGATATCCACAGGTAAGCCTCTCCATTCAGCAAGTCCTGTAGCTACACCCAACACACATCCTCTTGGAGATCTTGTCCACCTTCTTGTTCTTATTGACATTTTCTTTATCCCTATATTCCTTTAGTTCTTTTTGTTTTTCATGATTGAATCCAGATTCTTAAGTCTTTCGTCCAGATCTGCAATCCCTTTCTCCAGCTCTTCCCTTGTCATCTTTCTTTTGCCATCTTCAGGATTTGAGCCTTCGTTTTCTTCCATATCCTCCATGGAGGAGTAGGTTCCAGGTCTATAGCCTCTTGCCATCTCCTCGCTGCGGAGGGTAGCCTCAATCTTCATTTTCTGTCTCTTTGTCTTCTCTTTTTCACTTATGTAGGTAGTGATTATGATGAAGGCGAATATTGTTGCCAGAATCCATACTGCGGTCATTTTTCAATTCCCTTTTCCTTCTTTATTCTTTCGATCTCTGCTTCGATCTCTTCATTCTTCTCCATTTCGCTGAACTTTGCCTCGGCGCTCTTCTCTTCACTCTTCTTTGAAAGATCGTTATAGGCGTTCATTCTGTTGATCCTGTTTTCCATCTCTTCGAAGCGGGCATTGAGGTTGACGGAAGAGTCTCTTCTTTCCTGTGCTCTTTCCTGCTCTCTCTGGAGAGTCGTGAGCTTGGCTTTCGCAGCCTTGATCTTATCTTCAAGAGTTCTGATCTCTTCCTTGCCTTCTTCTATGGATTTCTTAAGGCTGGAGATGTTCTCAAGGGCTCTTTCATATGTCTCCTGGGCATGCTTCTTTTCCATGAGGGCTTCTCTTGCAAGGTCATCCTTTCCCTTTTCAATTGCAAGTTCCGCTCTTGCCTGCCATCTGTCTACAGTAGCCTTTGCTTCATCCACCTTCTTTTCGGATCTGATGGCCTCTGCCATTCTTGCGGCTGTAGTGGTTTTGAGATCGATGACTGTGTCTTCCATCTCTCCGATCATAAGTCTCAACATCTTCTCAGGGTCTTCTGCTTTATCCAAAAGAGAGTTGATATTGGAATTGACGATGTCTTTAAATCTAGTGAAAATACTCATTTTTATTTTTCTCCTTACACAAATCGTAATGAAAACATCGTGCCAATTTTCTACAAAACACTTTACCACAAAGAATTAAATATGTGCAATATATAAACAGTTGTTTGGATTGTATAGAAAAAGATTGGCATCTTTTACCAATTGGTGTATTTTTTACCTATGAACGGATATATGGCACCCCCAGTACAGGGAATCGGAGAGAGTGAAGTCTATTTAAAGTTCCAGGATCAAGTGGCTACCTGTGCAAAAGTGGACAGGCCTGTGTTGATAGTAGGAGAGAGAGGAACAGGTAAGGAAGTGGCTGCAAGGCGCATACATTATATGTCGCAGCGCTGGGATGGCCCTCTGGTGACTGTAAACTGTGCCTCTCTTCCCCAGAATCTTATAGAGTCGGAGCTCTTCGGCGTTGAGAAGGGAGCTTACACAGGAGCTGTTGCTTCAAGAAAGGGTAGATTCGAGGAGGCGGAGGGTGGAACCCTGTTCCTGGATGAAATAGGACTGGTCCCCATGTCTGTACAGGAGAAGCTGTTGAGGGTGGTCGAGTACGGCACCTATGAGCGTCTCGGTTCTTCTGAGACCAAGGTGGCCGATGTCCGCATTGTAGGAGCCACCAATGCAGACTTACAGAAACTTGCCTTTGAAGGTAAGTTTAAGGAAGACCTGCTTGATAGATTGAGTTTCGATGTGCTGTTTGTACCCCCGCTTAGATATAGGGGGGATGATATTCTTCTTCTTGCAAACAACTTTGCTGTAAGAATGGCCACGGAACTTGGCAGGGAGGAC
>JALFRH010000111.1 GCA_022785155.1 Spirochaetales bacterium | reverse complement strand
GTGTAGGTATACAAAGCCTGGATGAAAAGGTGTTGGAAACTCTCGGTAGACACCAAAGTGTTGAGACTAATCTGAAGGCCCTTGAGCTTTTGAAGACACTTCCTTTCAGATGGAATGCAGATATAATCACCGCTGTGCCTGGAGAGAGTGTCGGAACAACCCTTGACGATATAACTACCATTGCATCATATAAGCCTGGGCATATATCTTTTTATTGCCTTACATTTGAAGAGAATACTCCTTTGATCAAACGCGAAAAACCTATGGGGGAGGAGTCGGAGATAGAGTTTCTTACAGAAGGCTGGAAGCTTTTGAAAGAATTGGGCTACAACCATTACGAAGTTTCGAACTTTGCCGCAGAAGGGGAAGAGTGTATCCATAACAAGGTATATTGGGGCCTGGGGCAGTATATAGGAATAGGGCCTACTGCAGAAAGCGCTTTGGGGAGAAGAGAAATGGTTGTCATGAGAAATACAGAGAGCCTTGAAGAGTATTTGTCCTCTCATGCCTTCGATGTCTCCCCCCTTACAAAAGATGAAACTGAAGAGTCTTATTTGTTGACAAGTCTACGCACTCGGGAAGGGATAGACAAAAAAGAGTACTGTGATAGATTTCTCAAAGACTTCGATTCCACCTATGGCGAAAGAATCAAAGCCTTGGATAAGGATACTTATATTGATACTGATAATTGCTTTTCTATAACGGAAAAAGGTATGTTGGTGCTGGACTCAATCATTCTTTCCCTTGCAATGTCAATATAAAATATGCTCCATGGGATTGACTGTAAAATATTGGGTGTGATATTTTCATAGGGTAATCCAAATATATCGAGGTATATACATGTCTGGCCACAGCAAATGGGCAACAATAAAGCACAAGAAAGGAATTGCAGACGCTAAGCGCGGACAGGCTTTCACAAAGCTTATCAAGGAAATCACTGTCTGTGCAAAGATGGGCGGTCCGGATCCAGAGTCCAACGCACGTCTTAGAACTGCTATCCTTAAGGCAAGAGCGGAAAACATGCCTAAGGATAACATCGAAAGAGCCATCAAGAAGGGTAGTGGAGAGCTCGGCGCTTCTACCTTCTATGAACTCACATATGAAGGATATGCTCCTGGTGGAGTTGCAATCATCATCGATACACTGACAGATAACAAGAATAGAACTGCTTCCGATGTAAGAAGTACTTTGACAAAGTTGGGAGGTTCCCTTGGTGCAACAGGATGTGTCAGCTACATGTTCCAGACCAAAGGCATCATCACTTACTCAACAGAGAAGTACACAGAAGATCAGATCTTTGAAGTTGCACTTGAAAACGGTGCGGAAGATGTTTCTACAACAGATGATGTGATCGAAGTCACAACAACTCCGGCTGACTTTGCCACCGTCCTTGAAGCTATGCAGGCCGCAGGCTTCGAGCAGGAAAGCGCAGATGTCCAGAAGATCGCCGATCAGACAGTTTCTTTGGACAAAGAGAAGGCTTCAAAGGTTATGAAGATCGTTGAAAGACTTGAAGAACTGGATGATGTCCAGCAGGTTTCAACAAACCTTGATCTTCCAGATGATTTTGAAGTAGAGGACTAAGATTTTGATTATTCTTGGAGTCGATCCAGGTTTATCCAATACAGGCTGGGGAGTTGTTTCCTATGATGGAAAGAACTACCGGCCTATTTCTTATGGTGTAATCCAGACCAGTAAGGATGAAAGCCAAGTCAAGAGAATATATACAATTGCAGAGGATCTTGGGACCATTGCCACAAAATATGGTGTAGATGAAGCCAGCATTGAAGATATTTTCTTCAATCAGAATATCTCGTCTGCCATTCCTGTTGCAAAAGTGATCGGTGCAGCATTATATAAATTCTCATCCATGGGTATCCCATCTTATATTTATGCTCCGAGAGACATAAAGCTTGGAGTTGTAGGAATTGGAAACGCAGAGAAAAACCAAGTCCAGGATATGGTCAAAAGGATTCTGAGATTAAAGGAAATCCCAAGACCCGATCATGCCGCAGATGCTCTTGCAGACTGTATTTGTCACGTGACTCATAGAAGTCAGAAAATATAGTACTGCACTTTATATCTTCTTTGGGATATTCTATTCATATGATAAATGCTATAAGAGGCATATGCCTTTCAATTACAGATAATTCAATAGTCGTACTCTCCCATAGCGGCATAGAGTTCTATATTGAGTGCTCCCTTATTACAGCCAATAAATTCAGGGCACTTAATACGGAAGAGAAGAAAAATGTACGGGTCTTTACAGTTCTCAACCATAGGGAAGATGCCATGACTCTCTTCGGTTTCTATGATGAAAAGGAGAGGTTCTGTTTCGTGGAACTTCAGACGGTTCCTGGCATCGGACCCAAAGGAGCCTTGAAGATCCTGGGAGGAATTACTGTTGACGATCTTTGTATCGCTTTGGATACTCAGGACGTAAAGAAACTATCGAAGGTGCCTGGACTGGGAGCCAAGACTGCCCAGAAACTTATTCTACAGCTTAGAAATGTCCTTGTATTCGATAGCGAAAGCGAAAAGGAAGCAGAGGGCAGGCCCTCCAGTGTCTCCAAGCGTTTCTCCGATTTTATATCTTCTTTCTGTGAAATGGGATATGATAGAAAAAGCGTCATAAAGGTAATCGACGAACTCTTGGAAGAAAACTCAGGAAAATTCAATGATATGGATGACAGGGAAATAGAGAAGAATATTTTCACCACTGTTCTCAGGAGGCTTAATTGATTATAGACAAACAGGAAGAATTGGAGCTTGAAGAGTTCGATGATGATATAAGGACAGTGGAGCCGTCATATATAGAAACAGAGGATGTCCAGGAGAATATCCTCAGGCCTAAATATCTATCTGACTTCCAAGGCCAGAACGAGCTTAAGGAAAACCTTAAGATCTATATTGACGCCGCAAAAAAAAGAGGGGAGGCCTTGGACCATATTTTCCTACAGGGCCCTCCAGGACTGGGAAAGACAACCCTTGCATCCATCATCGCCAATGAAATGGGTGCGGATATTAAGCTTACCAGTGCCACAGCCCTGGATAAGCCAAAGGATCTGGTTGGTATTCTCACCAATCTAAGTAAAGGCAGCATCTTGTTTATTGATGAAATCCATGGACTTAAAAAGAGCATGGAAGAGACGTTGTATGTTGCAATGGAGGACTATAAGATAGACTGGGTCATCGGGCAGGGGCCTGCAGCAAGGACAATGAAGATAGACCTGGAGCCCTTTACACTCATCGGCGCCACAACCCGTACTGGAGCTGTTTCAAAGCCTTTGGAAAACAGATTCGGCATTCCAGTCAAAATCGATCTCTATTCTCCTGAAGAGCTTTCTTTGATCATCAGGAGAAGTGCCAGGATATTGAATACCGACATCACCGACGATGCTGTAATGGCGATTGCAAGATGCTCCAGAGGTACACCTAGAATCGCCAATAGGATTCTTAGAAGAGTCAGGGATATAGCCCAAGTCAAAGGCAACGGTACCATTACCAGGGAGATGGCAGGTATCGGCTTGGAGAAGCTTGGTATCGACAAGTACGGTTTGGATAAGACCGACAGGGAGATACTAAGGGTGATTATCGAGGTATATAATGGCGGACCGGTGGGCCTTGAAGCTTTGGCGGCTTCAATCAACGACAGTGCAGATACCGTCGAGGTCTATTATGAACCATATTTGATGAGACAAGGATATTTGAAGCGCACTACAAGAGGTCGCTGTGTCACCCAGAAGGCATATGAAGTTCTGGGAAAGAAGGATATATATGCTGACCAAGGATTTTTACTTTGATCTGCCTAATGAGCTTATAGCCCAGGAACCAAGTGAAAAAAGAGGCGAAGACAGGCTTTTGGTCTTGGATAAGAATACAGGGGAATACAGGGATATGATGATGTCCGATTTCCCATCACTTCTACCTGAAAACTCTGTTTTGGTTGTGAACAACTCAAAGGTACGTAAAGCAAGAACCTATGCCGAAAGCATAGAGACAAAGGGTGTTGTTGAATTCCTCTTTTTGGGAAAGAACAATGACGGCACTTGGAAGGCCATGGTCACCAAATCAAAGCGCCAGAAGAAAGGCAAGAGATTTGTCTGGAAAGATAAAGACCAAAAGCCATATGTAGAGGCTGTAATCGACAAAGAGAACGAAGACGGAACAAAAGATGTTCTCTTTGATAGAGACATAGATGAAGACTTCTTCCAGACTTTGGGCCATGTTCCCCTTCCTCCTTACATCAAGCGTGATGACAACTGGCAGGATGAAAACCGGTATCAGACGATATATGCAAAGAAAGAAGGAAGTGTTGCAGCTCCCACTGCCGGACTCCATTTTACATCCGACATTATGGAGAGGATCAAAGAAAGGGGCATAAAGATATATGAAGTTACTCTACATGTAGGAGCAGGTACATTTCTTCCAGTAAGAAGCGAAGAGATAGAAAACCACCATATGCACACCGAGAGTTATGAAATATCTGAAGAAACAGCCACAGCTCTAAATAAAGCAAAAAAAGAAGGAAAGACAATTATTGCTGTGGGAACAACTTCCATCAGGACCCTTGAAAGTGCATCAGACGACAGTGGAATGCTTTCTTCCCTTAAAGGCGACACTTCCATCTTCATTTATCCAGGGTATAAGTTTAAGTTCGTAGACAACTTACTTACAAACTTCCATACTCCTGAGTCTACACTTTTGATGCTTGTAAGTGCATTGGCAGGAAAAGACCACATAATGGCGGCATATAGGCATGCTGTAGAAGATAGATACAGATTCTTCTCCTATGGTGACGCCATGTTCATCAAAGGATAGTCTTTTTAAGCCAAGTCCATATCTCTTCCTCCACTTCCTCTATGGTCTTTTCTCCGTTTACATAGAGATAGTTGACACCATGGGGAAGTGAAGAGAACTGCTTCAGATAGTTTTCCCTTACTTTCTTGAGGAACTCCAGCCTTTCAAAGAGTTCCTTTTCTGAGCCTCTCTTTTCGATTCTGGCCATACAGGACTCAGGAGTTGTGTCTACAAAAACCAGATGGCTGGGGTGGGGGAATCTATCGTTGATTCTCTTTATGTAGTCTATATCGCACTCAACACCCTGATATGCAACGGAAGAATACTTATATCTATCCGTAATGATGTAGTATCCCTGTTCTATTTTTTTCATCAAACCATATTCGTCGTTGTATAAGTGGTCATCCCTATCGGAAGAGAAAAGCAGGGCCAAAGCTTCAGGGGTAGTCTTTATTTTTTTCTGCAGCACATCCCTTACCATTCTCCCTATAGGGTTATCTGTGGGTTCATGGGTTATGAATACTTTCTTCCCTTCATCTTCCAATCTTTTTGCTATTAGGTTCATTTGTGTAGTAGTACCTGCACCATCCAGACCTTCAATGACGATTGTATTCTTCATATTCATCTTTTCTCCATTTATTCCAACTGAAAAAAATGTTAGATTATTAAGAGTAAACTGTAAATCTGGTTTTTGAGGTGATAGGTTGAAATTTCACAGTAATCTGAAGACTGTATTGATATCCATATTTGTTCTTCTGTTATTTGTATTCAGTTCTGTATTCATTATATCAGAACTAAACCTTACTTCACCTACCTTGCTTATTACTAATAACCTATTTGCATACTTTACAGAGAAGGATAGTGATTTTACATTCACTTTCTCTTCGCTGGAACGTAACTTAAGGGACAGGGTCAAAGTCAATGACATATTGATCAAATATAAACATGAAGACTTGGCCTCAATAGATTCCATGGAAATCAAAATGGGGCTATTGGATCTTTTATCTTATATCATCAGGGGAAAAACCAGTGCCGAGATAGTAGTGGAGAACGGAAACATCAATATCTCCCAGGCTTTGTTGGACAGTTTCTCTAAAGCTGATTCTTCTGTAACTGAAAACAATGACAAAGAAAAATCGAAGATAAAATACAGCTTCACCATAAGGGGAGAGAATCTTTCCCTGTCAATCCTTGATATGTGGAATATCAGCGGTATATCCACTTCCCTCGACATTGATGAGAATCTCAATAACTTGAAGGCGGATATCAGGATTCCGTCCATTGGACTGACATATGACGATTATGACATCAGCTTGGATTCCCTTCTTGTCTCTCTTTCCGTTGAGGAAAGAATAAATGCCGCCGTTTCTGTTTCGTCCATTGGTGTTGAGAGTCCTTTGTTCAGTGTTGCTGCAGGCGCATTGGAGTCCAGTTTTGTACTTCCTGACCTGGATTCCATTGAGGATTTGGAGGGTAGTCTAAGGATAAAGGAAGCCAGTATTGGATTGGAGAATGGAGAGTTTAAGGTAAATCCTATTACCCTTTCCTATAAGAACAAAAATGCCCAGCTTACTGTCGATTCCATTGACGGATACTATAGGGACATTTATGTATCGACAGAAAATGCCACAGTGGAGATGGACTCCTTTGAATATTTAAAGGCAAATGTCCATAAGATAAAAGGCAGCTACCTACAACATGATTTTGTTATCGAGAATATAAACCTCTCATCTTTGAGTCTTGATGAAAAGAAGGCTGAATTTGCTTTCCAGTCTTTTATCGTCGAGGATCTGGAGAATCTGACGAAAGATTTCATATCGAAAGTCGAAATAGACGACTGCTCCCTTTCTCTTGATTTCAGCGATAAAATTGATTTCAATTTCGGCCTCAATTCCATTATTACTCCAAAGAAAAATGTATCTGAAGATATAAGAATAGGGTTTGACATAAACCTTGTTATGGATCAGAAAACCATTCAAAGCTTCTCCATCAAATCACGGGACATGTATCTTGGATACGGAGAAAAGAAAGACAATAATCTTGAGATCAATGGAAACACGGAGGAAATTGACCTGAAGCTTGAATATGGAAAGATAAATCTGGATTTCTCTTTAGGCCTAGAGGATTATAGAATTAATGGCAGTCTTGACCTTAAGGATTATCCTGTTTCCACTATCTACGACATCCTTCCCAATGAGACAAAAAATATAAGTAGTTACATTCCTTCCTCTGCGTCTCTTTCCTGTAATCTCAAATTGGATGGAAGTATTGTCAAGGACAATACGATTCCTTTTACTGGTGATGTTTCCTACTTATTGTCTTTGTCTGACTTGAATGTTGCAGGCTTCACTTCCTATATTGATTCAAAGGCAAATCTTCACTTTGAAGAGGATGGCCTTTCCTTATCATCCTTGGAACTGGGCACCAAGTATTTTTCTCTTCTTCTAAGTGGAGATCTTCCTTACACAAATATGCTTCCGTCCCTTTCTTTCTCTCTTACACAAAATGACGGTAGGGAGACATTCAAGGGTTCTATAATTCTTTCTAATGAAAATACTTATGATATTTCTCTCAATGCCTTGACCATAGAGAATACTTCTTTTGTCGGAAAGGTCTTCTTCCAGGATAAGCTTATTACAGGAAGTAGTGTCTTGACTACATTCGGGACAGAGAGACCTTTTATTTTCAATGTGGACCTGAATACAAAGACCTTCGGTGCATCCAGCTCCAAGATAGGTCTTACTGGTACCTATGACGAGAAAATAAACGCTTCCCTTATTTTAAGAAACCTGGATATTGTAAGGGATGGAAAGGGCAGCCCGATGACCATGGACGGTGACTTGTCATTGGATATAGAAGACAACAAGTGGAGCATAAAGGGAGAGGGCATAAATCTTGATAACCTTTGGTTTATTCCTTCTTCACCAAGTGTCACACTGTCTCTGTGGGGAGACCAGGAAAAAATATCCATTCCTGATCTATCAATCAGCACCAACGGCACTACATACTTCACGGGGAAAGTATACTTCGATTTCAATTCCTTTGACCTTTCTGGTTCTTTGGACGCAGTAAAGGGGCAGGGTGACGTCATCTTCTCCTTCAACAAGAATGAACTATACTCCGGTTTTGTAAGGGCAAGGGATTTGGATCTTTCTCCATTTGGAGTGAAAGATATGTATGCTGACATCAATCTTATTGGAAGAGCCAGCAGATTGGTGGACCTGTCTCTTGAAGGTAAGATCGATGTTCTTGCTTATGACAGCGTAAACGACAGCAGAAAGCTGACTGCAGATATATCCCTTAACGACGACTCCCTTCTCCTGGATAACATCAAGTTTTCAAACTCAGGCCTTTCCGTTGAAATCGATTCTGTGGACTGGAACTCCCTGGACGGTGTGCTGAAGGTAGGAGAGGGCAGGTTGAGGATGAAGGGTGAGCATGCAGATAGGGATTTCCCTGTTTCCGCAGACTTCAACTTGTCTTTCATGCTCAATAATGATGAAAACCTTTATACCTCTCTCTATAACATATTGCGAGATGGTGGAGAGGGAATCGAGTTGGAGATAAATCTAAAGTCCTTGGATATCGATAACTCAAGAATTCTTGTTGAAGATAAGAGTACCGTTGGTTTCATAAAAAACAGAGTCATAGATTTTTCTGGTTCCTTTATTTCAGGATGGCTGGATTTCGATTCCATGACCTTCGATCTTCATGTCGCCGCAGATCCTTTGGCCGATATTTCAGTGAAGGGAAGCATTAAGGATGGAATAGATGCCAATGCCATCATCAATTCCTTCAACATGTATTTTGTAAATATGTTTATGAATCCTCCTTTTATTACCTTCGATGAGTGTTTTGTAAAGGGAGAGGTGGGTATACTTGAAAAAGATGGCATCTACAGCCTTAACGGTAATCTGAGTGCAGAGGAAATGGGCATCAATATATTCTGGGTACCGGACCAGAAGGTCATTGTCCATAATCCGACATTTACTCTTTGGAACAACGACCTGAGGTGCTCTGTCTCCAAGGCTACGGTCATCGATTACACGACATATGAAAGAAAAACCATAGATATCTATGCCGGTCTTACACTTACACCCACACTTTCTTTGGATGGATATGTGGCTGAAATGTGGATGGATGAAGAGAATACTGTAAGAATAAGGCTACCTCTTCCTATGATGGGCATAGATATTCTTGCCAATGGATATGGCCACTATTATATGAAGACTGCCGATGGCGAAGCCATGAAGAACGAAGGAGAACTGAATGTAATCGACTCTGTAGTTACAATCGGTATGAATCCATATCCTGAGTGGTACAAGCTCAAGGGAAACGCCAATGTCGACTTGATTTTGAACTTTAAAAGAAACAACATGGTCATGTATCCAGCTGGAAACGATCCTATTATATCAATCACCCTTGATGAAGACAGTAGCGTAAAGTTCGTAAAGAATGGAAAAGATATTTCTGTACAGGGAGACGTGGATATCAGAGGTGGAGAGATATTCTATTTCCAGAAATACTTCTATATCACTGAAGGAAATATTTCATTCCCAGATCCAAATAAGCTTGATCCTAAGATCAATTTGAGGGCAACTCTCAGAGCCTACGACAGTGAAAGCAATAGGGTTGAAGTGTATCTTGTAATGAAGGATAATACGTTTGAAAACATTAGTCCTACATTGGAAAGCTCACCTGCAAAGGACCTCAATGAAATCATGGAAATCCTCGGCCAGTCCATTCTTCCTTCCTCAACTTACGGTACTGTAAGTCTGGGAAGCGTCACTCAGCTTGTCACCGAAGGCTTGGATATTCTTGGTAGATTGGGTATCGTAACTACATCCAATCCTATTTCTGGTGTAAACCAGTCGCTGAAGGAATTCTTCGGTGTGGATTCTTTCTCCCTCCATTCCAATATCGTAAACAATATTCTTTCAGATACAATATCCAACTCCCTTACAGACAACTACAGTTCATACTCTCCAATGGCCAGATACCTTGATGGTACAACACTGAATATCGGTAAGTATCTCTCTTCGGATTTCTATCTCCAGGGAATGGTGCATCTCTCTGCAAACAATAATGCGAAAGACAAGTATACATTTATATCCGACGATCTTGTGTTGGATACCGAGTTCAGCTTGGAGTGGATGAATCCTGCCTTCAAGATTACGTTCACCACTTCTCCTTCCTATTTCTCACTTTTCTCCATTTTCGATACCTTCAAGTTCTCCATATCAAAGACAATAAACTTCTGATTCACACAATCAACATATTGTCTCTGACTTTGGTTATATTTATCTATCTAATAAGAAAGAAGTTAAATAAATGAAGGTGTATTCAGGTACACATCCTTTCCATTTGAGACTTTCCTTCTTTTCTGATAAAATCGTTTTTGAGGTTAATGATGTTGAAGTTCAAAAAAATATTTGTTTTCATTCTCCTGTTGTCACTGATAATCCCTCTCTTCGCTTCCAGCGATAATTGGTATGAAGGCCGTACTATTTCTGCAATAGAATTCCAGGGCCTGAGGAATGTAAAGGAAAAGACTGCAAATAGTGTAGTCAGTCAATATATCGGTAAGCCATTCGACGACCAGCTGTTTTCTGATTTGGATGCTGCATTATACAGTCAGAGTTGGATGGACTGGATGATTGTAGATGCCGTTGAAGGGGAAGGGGAGACAGTCAAGCTTGTCATAACAGTAAACGAAAACCCTATGATCAGCGATATCTTCATTCTAGGTAACGATAAGATCAGAGCCAATGCAATCATTGAAGCCCAGGGCTTGGCTAAGGGTGGCTTCTATTCAACAAATAATATCAATTCAAATGCTTCACTTATCAAGAACTACTATATTTCCAAAGGTTACGTCGATGTAACTGTTGAAGCTTCAATAAATGAAAAAGATGATAATACTGTAATCGTCAACTACACAATCAATGAAGGAAGGCAGTATAAAGTAAGATCCATTCTCTTTGAAGGCATTTCAGGTCTGACAAGGGATGAACTCAAAAAGCTTCTTACAACCAAGGAAAAGAGCTTCTTCGACAGCGGAAACTTCATCGCGGCCAATATGGATGCAGATAAGAGCGCCATCGTCCAGTATTACACCACGAAGGGTTACCCGGATGCTGTGATTACAAACGCTGAAGTTGTCCCACTTGATGAAGAGTCCACGGAATCAACCAGATATGTCAATATCGTGTATACAATAGATGAAGGTGAACTTTGGACCATCGGTAGTGTAAGCTTTACCGGTAATACTATATTCTCCAATGATGAAATCAATGCTTTGATCT
Source organism: Spirochaetales bacterium (assembly GCA_022785155.1). Lineage (GTDB taxonomy): Bacteria > Spirochaetota > Spirochaetia > Sphaerochaetales > Sphaerochaetaceae > Ornithospirochaeta. The sequence continues at coordinate 8,627 of JALFRH010000111.1, read as the reverse complement.
CAGTTTCAGAAGGTGAAAGATACAACAGCGACAGAATAACCACAATCTATGAGAACATTGCCTCCCTTTATTATGACAACGGATATGTGTACTCTGTCATCGTACCTCAGATCAATAAAGAAGAAGGCAATAAGGTATCCATCAACTTCACCATTACAGAAGGCCTTCAGACAAAGGTGGAGGAAATAAGGATCAATGGCCTGACTAAGACCAAGCCATATGTCCTGGAAAGAGAACTGGCATTCAAGGTCGGTGATGTATTCTCACGTTCTGCATTCATACAGTCACAGCAGAATATGTACAACACTTCTCTATTGAAGAATATCTCCGCTTCCCTCTATCCGGGTAAGACTGAAGACGGAGTCATCACAGAGTTCAACGTAGAAGAAGGAAATCAGATGGAGTTGCAGTTCGGAGCTACTTTCGGTGCTACGGAACTCAACGGCTTCCCTGTTTCAGGCTTCTTGTCCCTTACGAACAACAACCTTGGGGGAACAGGAAGGGCTCTCTCCCTTTCCACGGAAATCAGTCCATCCACCCAGTCCCTTTCCCTTTCCATCTCCGATAACTGGGTTGGTAACAAGCGTTGGGGCAACGGCATCAGCATAAGCGCTGAAAGAAACGTAAGACAGGGAATTCTCCAGAAGGGTATCGGTTCCGACTTCTACGATGGCAGAGATAATAATAGACTTACATATCCACTTGGATATGAGAATGCCTACGATTGGTATAATATCAATGCCCAGAGTTATCCATCATCCAATTATCTCATGAATTATGACTATTATTCCTTCGATGTCGGATACAGCTCCGGTTACTCTTGGGTCTTTGCTCCTGGCACATTGAAAGTCGGAGGAGGAGTCAACGTAGGACTCAACCATGCCGTCTACGACAACACCAAATATACTCCATATGAACTATTGATCGCCAAGTACAACGAGAAGTGGCAGTTCTCCAATAAGATCCATGCTTCTATCTCTTGGGATGGAAGAAACTACGTGGATAAGATTCCTCACGGCTATGTATTGTCAGCATCCTTTACATATGCAGGTGGTATCCTGGGTGGTCTCTCCAACTATAATAAGATCGCCTTGAGCGCTTCACTGTATAGAGGAATCTGGCAGTTTGGTTCAAAGGAAGAGGGTAATCTGAAGAACCTGATTCTCGGTATAAGCTCAGAAATCGATTTGATGCTTCCTCAGTATTGGCTCTTTGGTGATTCCACAGGCTGGAAGAATCCGAAGATGGGAGCAACAAAATATGAAATGCTTTATATCGACGGAATGAATATCGGCAGGGGCTTCTCTGTGGTCTATGACCAGGCATTCCTGTGGAACAACCAGGTCGATCTTACATTCCCTCTGGCCGAAGATGTGCTTTCCCTTGAAGCCTTCGTTTCAGCCACAGGTGTACAGTCGGATCTTGAAAAGATAAATAGTCTTTCATCCATCAACTGGTATCTTGCTGCAGGAGCAGGTATAAAGATGGAAATTCCAGGTTTCCCACTTGGACTATACCTTGTAAAAAATGCTACAATAAAGAACAACGAAGGTTGGAAGTGGCAGAACGGCTCATTGTTCTCAGGTTCCAAAGAAGGTTCCGGTCTAAGCCTAGTTCTTGCCATCACCACAAGTATTTATTGATTATGCAGGGAAAGGAAGAAGAAAAAGAACTGACACCTATGGTACGTCAGTACATTGAGATTAAAAAAGAGCATCAAGATAAGGTGCTCTTTTTTCGCTTGGGTGATTTTTACGAGATGTTCAATGATGATGCTGTGGAAGTGTCGAAGTTGTTGAATCTCACCCTAACTCATCGTGGCACCATGCCAATGTGTGGCATTCCATACCACGCTGCCAAAAACTACCTTAAAAGACTTCTGGATTATGGTAAGAAGGTAGCTGTATGCGAGCAGTTTCTTGATCCCAACGAAAAGAACAAACTGGCAAAAAGGGAAGTCACCCAGGTTTATACCCCTGCCACTGTTGTGGACGATGAATACCTTGATTCCCTATCTTCTTCCTTCGTCTCTGCCATCAATGTAGAGAAAAGGGGAGTCCATATCGCTTGGTCGGATATATCCACAGGGGAGTTCTACATCAGGACCCTTCCTTTGGAGAAGGATTTTTCCAGACTCGATTCCATTCTCTATGAAATATCTCCTAAGGAGATTCTTGTTCCTGATGATCTCTACTTCTCAAACAAAGAGTTCAAGAGGGTCGTAGATTCCACTTCCTCAATCGTATCAAAACTTCCCACTTGGTATTTTTCTCTTAAAGAAGGGAGAAAACAGACGGAAAGGCAGTTTTCATCCAACGCGTTGAGGCTTTTGGAAATAGATGAGAAGGATCCCATCCTTACTTCCATCGGTGCCCTTCTTTCTTATTTGGGTGATACTGCAAAGGCTGATCTTCCCCAGCTCAAGGGCATTGAGCGCATAGGTGACGAAAGCTTCATGTTCCTTAACTCTGCCACAATCAGAAATCTGGAGCTTTTATCATCCATTACTGAAGGGGGACAGAAGTATTCTCTCTTTTATACCATCAATAGGACTCTGACTCCGGGAGGAGGTAGATTCCTGAAGTGGGCTCTACTTCATCCATTGGTGGATATATCAAAAATACTGCAGCGTCAGGAATGGGTTGATAGATTCTATTCTGACGGCGAAGAACTGAGTGCGTTAAGAAATAATCTGAAACAAACCAGCGATTTGGAGAGACTGGGAGTAAAGGTCGGCATGAAACGAGCCACACCCAGGGATCTAATAGCCATCAGCGAAAGTACCGCCACCTTCATCGATATGGTGGGCGAAAGAAACGATTATCTATCTGTGGCTGACCAAGGTACGGACTATGATTGGAATTCACTTTTGGATTTCTCTACAGAGTGTCTCAAGGCCATAAACCGTGATTGTACGAATATCAACAATGAAGGAACCATCATCAACGATGGCTACGATGAAGAGTTGGACTCATTAAGATCCCTTTCCGGAGGGGGGTCAAAAGAACTTGATGAGTATTTGGAGAGAATCAAAGAAGAGACAGGCATAACTACACTTAAGTGCAGTGAAAACAGAATAATCGGCTGTTACCTTGAAGTATCCAAAGGGCAGTTGGATAAAGTTCCGCCCTATTTTATCAGAAGGCAGACCCTTGTGGGAGGTGAACGTTTTTCGACTCCAGAGTTGAACGCAATTCAGGACAGGATTTACAGCAGCAAGGAAGAAGCAGCCAAAAGGGAAAGGGCCATTTATTCAAAGTTCGTCGATCAAGCCTATAACCTTCGTTCTGATATAGAGGGAATGGGAAAGGTAATATCAATGTTGGATTTCTACTCATCCCTTTCATATCTGGCCAAAGAATGCAACTGGGTGAAACCAGTTATGGTCGAAAACGGGGAAGTGGATATCAAGGATGGACGCCATCCTGTGGTTGAATCCAATACAGAGCGATATGTGCCGAACTCTTTCTCTACAAATAAATCAAGATTCTCCTTGATCACAGGACCAAATATGGCAGGTAAATCCACTTATCTGAGGGAAATAGCACTAATTGTATTACTCTCCCATATTGGTTCCTTTGTTCCTGCAACAAATGCCACAATTCCTATTACAGACAAAATCTTTTGTCGTGTCGGAGCCTCGGACAACCTCTCAAAAGGTGAATCGACCTTCCTAATTGAAATGAGTGAATCCGCCCAGATTCTCAGAAGCATAACAGACAAAAGCCTTGTAATCATGGATGAAATAGGAAGGGGGACCAGCACCCAGGATGGCATGAGTATCGCATATGCCATAATGGAATACCTGAAAAAGAGTGGGGCTGTGACTTTGTTTGCCACACACTACCATGAGCTGACTATGTTGGATACTTCCGATATCGCACTTTTACATATGGATGTAAAGGAGGAGAAGGGTTCCGTAATCTTCTTGAGGAAGGCGGTGGAAGGTGTAGCCGCCTCCAGTTATGGTATTCATGTAGCCAAACTTGCAGGTATGCCCAGAAGTGTAGTAAATGAAGCGCTTTCATTCCAAAAGAAGCACTTTGAAGATTACTCTTCGTTCTCAGAGCAGGGAAGTCTATTCTCTCAAGATGTGGAGATCGTGGACAGCGGCGCTGAAAAAGAGTGTGCAGATGCAATCCTCGACTTTGACTTGGATCAATCCACTCCTCTTGACGCCCTTATCCTTATTGGAGAATTGAAGAAAAAGCTTAAAGAAAAATAGCTGTTTTTTCAGTTTTATCTTTATTCAATCTTTTTAAGTGCTATCATCTCTCTTATTGAGGATATTGGATGTATAAAGGTAGAAGAAGTATCATCAGCATTTTCGTCACGTTGTGTGTGCTTTCCTTGATGTTACTGTCCATCACTTACTTATTAATATTCGGAGTAATGAAGGACCAGAGAGTAGCTCAGGAAAGACTGATTTTCAAAGTCTCATCATCAAACAATATCCTTATAGATATTGAAGACTGCAGATCTGCAATTACACAGTACCGCCATGCCTGGGAGAAGAAGTATCTTGAACTATATTTATCTACCATAGAAGAAATTACAAAAGATGTAAATCAATACTTATCCCAATCAGAAAGCTTTTCATACGATAATATCCAAAGTGTAAGAAGACTAAGCAACTTTCTATCATACCAAAGCAAGCTTGATCTTGGGCCCACTGTAGATAAGACCCAGCTCTATTCTTCTGTGTCATATATACTTGATGCCTTCGATAATCATCAGCGTGAAATCTATAGTGTAATGCAGAAGGATATGAATGAAGGATATAACAGTTATATTCTAAGCGCAGACAAAAACAACAGCTACTTCTTAATCATATTGGTCATCTTTCTATTCTTCATAATCATCCTTGGCGGGAGTTTTGTGATTTTCCAGAACAAGATGATAGATTTTTTGAACAATATCAAAAACAATCTTTCCCAAATATCAAAGCAGAATTGGGAAATAGAAGATTTGAAGAATGATTCATATAGTGAATTCAACGATGTCTCCAACTCCATCAATTCAATGAAACTTAAGCTTCATGATTATTTTTTGAAAATCGAGAGACAGAACGAAATAGAGAAGAGTCTTGCTGAAGAAAGACTGAGGAACCAGCAGCAGAGAACCCAGATGATAGAAGCTGAAATGACTATCCTGAAATCCCAGGTAAATCCTCATTTTCTTTTCAACGCACTTCATCAGATTGGAATGGCATCACTGATTACTGGACCTGATCTCACAATGAATCTTGTTGAATCCATAGGTAAGATACTTCGCTATTATCTTGACAACTCCGATAAAATGGTCCTACTTTCCAAAGAACTCGATATCGTAAATACATATATAAACTTTCAGAAACAGACTACAGATGTTCCTTTCAACTATGAAATAATAGTCGAAGAAGGACTAAAAGAAGAGTATGTCCTTCCTATGTGCATACAACCACTGGTTGAGAACAGCTTTAAATATGGTTTCCAAAAGAAGGAGAACGGTGGTTGGGAAATAAAGATCAGATGTTCCAGGGACGGTGATTTGATCCGTGTCTCCGTCTACGACAACGGCCCTGGCTTTGATGTAAATGAAATCAAATCATCAAAAGGAATAGGCATGGCAAATATAAGGAAAAGACTGACCCTGGAATATGGAAGAGAGGACTTGATGAAGGTGGAGAGCATAACGGGAGAGTATTCAAATGTATCAGTATTATTTCCTAAAAAGGAGGAGTCATGAGGTGCCTTATTATTGAAGATGAACTATTGGAGAGAAGGGCGCTGGAGAAACTGTTCCAGATATATTTTCCTTCCAAATTTGAAATTGTCACATCAACCATGAATGGAAGTACTGCTTTGAAGATGCTTTCCCAAAGTGATTACGACCTTGTCGTATTGGATATAAATCTTCCAGATATGGAAGGAACCGACATATTGGCATATATCGACAAAAACTCTCCTCAGACAAAGGTAATAATGGCCACTGCATATTCTGATTATGAACATATAAGAACGAGCATGAGGAACAATGCCTTCGACTATCTTTTGAAGCCATACTCCATTGAGACCTTCAAAGAAGCCATAAATGCATTTATAGCCAGTGTCGAGGAAGAATCCTTCGGTTCTGCAAATACTGTAGTGAAGATCAAAAAATACATTGAAGAAAACTATATGAAGGATATAGGCCTGGAAGATATTTCATCTGCTGTAGGCTTCGATAAATCATATATAGGCAGGGTCTTCAAGAAAAGTGAAGGCAAAACCATTATGAACCACCTTCTGGAAGTAAGGGTCGAGAAAGCAAATTACTATATGAAGAAGGGAATGAGTGTATCGGAAGTGACTTATAAGGTAGGCTTTAATGATCCTGCCTACTTTTCAAAGTGTTACAAAAAGGTTACAGGTAATTCTCCATCGACAAAATGTCGATAATTTCCATATTTTTGGTCGATATCATACCTAACTGGATACTGCAATCCTTAAATAGACTTAGAGAAAATGGAGGAAAAAAATGAGAAAACTTATTTCTTTATTACTCGTTGCTATTATTGCAGTCTCTTTGGTATTTGCTCAGGGTGGAAGTGAAACCTCATCCGGCAAAAATGAAAAGATCACTCTTAAGTTTGCTCTTCAGAACGGACAGAACCATCCACTTTGCCAGGGTGTTGCAAAGATGGCTGAACTGATCAATGAAAAGTCGGAAGGAAGGATTACAGTCGAGCTTTTCTATAGTGGAGCCCTTGGAAACAAACCTTCAACAGTTCAGGGACTTCAGACAGGAACCATCGACTGCGCCATGCTTATGGGTGGAGTCATCGCCGATTATGGTGCTTCGACTTTGAAGGTCTTCACACTACCATATCTCTTTGATTCCGTAGAACATGCACGTGCCTTTGAAAAGTCTGAATATGGCCAGGCAATCTTCGATACAGTCCAATCTTCTGGTTCCAAGATGGTTTGTGTTGGATCCTATCAGGAATCGGCTAGAAACTACTTCTTCACAAAGAAGGACGTAGAGTCTCCTTCAGATCTCAAGAATCTCATGATCCGCTGTCAGGAAGGATCAGTCTACTTCGACACAATGGAAGCAATGGGTGCTAATGTCCAGTCCATTGCATTCTCTGAACTATATTCAGCTCTTCAGTCTGGAGTCGTGGATGGAGCGGAACAGCCGCTTTCTGGCTTCGTTTCCAATTCCTTCCATGAAATCTGTAAGCACTATACACTTGACCAGCATGAACTTTCTCCAAATCTAATTCTTTTCTCAGAAGTGACTTGGAACAAGCTTAGTGATAGTGATAAGGCTATCATCAAAGAAGCTTTCAATGAGTCTGTAGGATATTTTGAAGAAATCTCCGATGCCAAAGACGCTGAATATATTGCCAAGATGGAGGAAGCTGGCGTAAAGATTACAAAGGTTAACCCAGCTGAATGGCAGCAAGCATGTCAGAGCGTCTACGATAAGTACGGAAAGGAATATGCTGAGATCATTTCTCAGATAAAGAATTTCAAGTACTGATAATCATCAACTCTAATATTGGCAGAAGAGGTGATTATACTTCTTCTGCTTATTTCTCGAGGTTTCAATGTCTGAAAAGATAAAAAAATTCCAATCGGCATATAAGAAATTTGAGGATATATTCTCTAAAATAATGCTGATGCTTTGTGTAATTATTTTTGGCGTAATGGTGTTCTCCGTTTCCTATGGAGTATTGGGAAGGTATCTTACATTTATAAAATCCCCCAGATGGACACAGGAACTAGCCATTCTCTGTCTGGTATGGCTATGTTTTGTATCTGCTGGATATGCAATAAAAACAGATAAACATGTAAGAATGTCCGTAATAGATGGAATCGTTTCAAAAAAAACAGTCAAGTATTTCCATTTGGGAGCATATATATTCTTGATACTTGTGAATCTATTTCTTGTCATATATGGAATTAAACTTGTTTCCTTGTCATCCAATGCAAGAATGGCTGCTACAGGATGGCCTTTAAACATTACATATTTTTCTGTTGTCATCGGTGGAATATATGGTTTCTTCATGGCTCTGGGCCGAATAATCAAAGGAGTTGAATAAAAATGAATCCTGCAATACTTGTTCTTTTGGGAAGTTTCTTCACAATACTCTTTTTGGGTGGACATATATCCTATGCAATGATCGGCTCATCCATTCTTACATTCTTCTTTTTACATCTTCCTCCGCTTCAGATAGTATCTGCTTTGGTTGATGGAATAGATGGCTTCACCTTTCTTGCAATTCCATTCTTCATTCTCTCGGGAGATATTATGGCAAGGGGAGGAATCAGCGATAGATTGATAAAGCTTGCAGATGCTTGCGTAGGTTGGATGAGAGGTGGTATGGCAATGGTGAATATCCTTGCATCCCTATTCTTCGGTGGAATATCAGGTTCTGCTACTGCCGATACAGCATCTTTAGGTGCAATCCTCATTCCTATGATGAAGAAAAAAGGATATGACGGAGAGTTTTCCACTTCCGTAACAATGGCTTCATCTGTTGAAGGAATGCTTATTCCACCTTCCCACAATATGATCATCTATGCCATGGCTGCAGGCGGATTATCTGTCAGCGCCCTTTTTATGGCGGGAATCATTCCTGGAATAGTCCTTGCCCTGGC
>JALFRH010000097.1 GCA_022785155.1 Spirochaetales bacterium | reverse complement strand
GCTCCGCCACCTGCTTCGAAGTGTGTGATACCTGCTTCTCTTGCTGCTGCAACTGCAGGCATGAAGTCTTTTGTGAATACTCTTGCTCCGTATACGGACTGGAAACCGTCACGGAATGCTGTGCACATGAATCTAATCTTTTTCTTGTTGCTCATAATACCTTACCTTGTCTGGTCGACTGCAGCTGCAATAGCTGCGGCGATCTTTGCGTCGTCATCCTTGACGGTAGCCACTGGAGCCGCCGCCACCTTTTTCTTCGGTTCTTCCGGTTTTACAAACTTTCCGACAATCTTGGACATTGCTTTTGTTGCACCGATCAAGATTATGAGGAATAGAAAAACCACAAGCATACCGATAACCATCACTACCAGGCCGTCCTTGAGCTGGGCGCCCAGATAAGCGGAAGGCAGATTTGTCAGTAATGCCAACATCTATATTTATCTCCTATATTGGTTTTATAGCTCTAATAAATATATCAAAACATATCGATTTGGTTCAACAGTAGAGGAACACAAACGAAAGTAAAACATAAGCTTGGCCAATAATCTTTTTCCTTACCCTTATATTTGCTATATTAATGACATAAGGAATTTTCATAATGCCGGATAATAAGAGTGATTATGACATCCAAAACGAGAAAATCCAAAATAGGATGTCTTTGATTAAAAGAAAGATAGTAGTCATGTCAGGTAAGGGTGGAGTAGGTAAGACTACAGTCACCGTCAACATTGCTTCAGCCCTCGCTTCCATGGGTCTCAAGGTGGGTATCCTGGACACTGATGTCCATGGCCCCAATGTAGCCAAGATGCTGGGCTGTGAAGACGGTAGCGTCTTGTCTCCGGACGGAGTGGTGATGTATCCAGTGGAGACTGAGAAGGGAATAAAGGTAATGTCCCTTTCCTTCGTCCTTTCGGATCCTGATGAGGCCATAATCTGGAGAGGCGCCATGAAGATGAGTGCCATCAGACAGTTTTTGGGAGACACGGAGTGGGGTGAATTGGATTACCTGATCATCGATACTCCTCCAGGAACAGGAGACGAGCAGTTGACTGTCGTCCAGTCCATTCCTGATCTGACGGGAGCCATCATCGTCACCACACCTCAAAGCGTGGCTATTCTGGATTCCAGGCGCTCTGTCACCTTTGCACGCCGCACAGGTGTCCCAATCATCGGAGTCATTGAGAATATGTCAGGTCTCAAGTGTCCTGAATGCGGAACAGAGATTCCTGTATTTGGAAAGGGCGGCGGAAGAAACATGTGCCTGGATATGAACGTACCATTTTTAGGTGCAATTCCTATGGAACTTGACTTGATGAAAGCTGAGGACAGCGGAAAAGAGTGGGTGGAAGAAGGGACTTCCCATCCAAGCAGAGAGGCTATTATGGAAATCGCCGATAAGCTTGAGCACTCAGATGCCTGCACCACAGGCAGGGAGATGAACAGACTTGGAACCAGCAGCTGTTCACCCGATGCCTGTGCCCACTGTTCTTCAAATTGTCCTTCGAAACAAAAATGAAAGATTATATGATGTGGAGGGATGGAGAGAGAAAAAGAATTCTCTCCACCCCTATTTTTTCAGTAGATAAAATAGAGCGTACCTCACCAGAGGGGAAGAAAGGTGACTTTATTGTCATGGAAAACCCCGATTGGGTTTCAGTAATTCCCCTTATGTGGAAAGAAGGTGAAGGTTATGTGTTTATTATGGTGGATCAGTACCGACACGGTCTGGGTCGTGTAACCAGAGAATTCCCCGCGGGTTTAGTGGATGAAGGCGAAGACGAAGAGAGCGCTGCAAGGAGGGAACTCTTGGAGGAGACGGGAATGACAGGGGACCTGGTGAAGATCGCCTCTTTTAATCCCAATCCTGCTTTTATGACCAATAGGCAGACTTTTTTCCTTTCCACGAACCTGAAGAAGGTATCTGGACAAAAACTGGATGAGTTTGAGGAAATCGAAGTCTCCTATGTCCCGGTATCCCAAGTCATAGAAGAAATGGGGAGCGGCATCTATGATAACGGCATAATGATGGCGGCTCTCGGCGCTTTTCTTAGGTATAGGACCCTTCACCCTGAAATTATGGAGGAAAAAGAATGAGAAAAACCTTTATTGTACTATCCGTTTTGTCGGTTCTGTTACTTGCCCTTACAGGGTGCCAGTCCATGACTGGAGAGAACAAGATCGTTCCTACTGTATCGGTTTCTGCTTCTGCAACTGTGTCTGTTGTTCCTGACAGCGCTTCATTTTCCTTTACTGCAGAATCAATGGAAGCAACCACTGAAGAAGCAAGAAACGCTTCTTCTCTCATGACGGCAAAGGCTGTAGATATTCTGAAGGATGAGTTTGGCCTTTCAGAAGATAACTTTACCACTGATTTCATGCAGATCAGCCCATACTACGAATGGGTTGACGGTGCAAGGGTTCTTGTGGGACAGAAAGCTACACAGAAGATATCTATTGTCCTTTCAGGAGACAACCTCTCCAAGGTTGGAAAGGTCTACGATAGACTCAGTATTCTTGACGGCATCTCGATTTCTTCGGTCACCTACTCAAAGCTGGATACTACAGAGGAAATCAGAAGCGTAAGGGAGAAGGCGTCGGCAGAGGCTCTGGCCAAGGCAGAGGCTTATGCAAGGGGCTTGGGTAAGAGAGTCGGAGATGTAATATCCATTTCTGATGGCTCAGGAGTTACATATACACAAGTCACTTACAATAGTCCCAAGCTGATGATGGCTGAGGCTTCAATGGATTATGTTTCCACCACCATCTATCAAGAAGATATTACTCTCTCCGATTCCGTAACAGTTGTATTTACTCTTGTGGACTAAAAGAGATCCTTTCTGTCTGGAGGTCACAAGTGTGGCCTCTTTTTCTTTATCAAAAAGGTTTGATCCTTCAGCTCTCTTTTTCTTTTTCAAATACAACATCTCTTCTTTTCTTGAAGAGTTTCACATCCCTGCCGAAGAGCATAGGAATGGAGAGCATCAAAGCCCTGAAGACATTATCCAAAAGCATGCAGATCCATACTCCATAGAGGGAAATGGAGAAGTATCTGAGGCCGATCAGGGTAAAGAGTATCCTTATTCCCCAGGCTCCTATGGTTTCAATCCAGAAGGGGAAACGGGTATCTCCCAGGCCGTAGCATATTCCTTCGTAGACTATCATCAGACCGAATATGGGCTCTGAAAGGGAAATGAGCTTCAATACTTCTCCACCCATGGACACGACTCTCTCAT
>JALFRH010000244.1 GCA_022785155.1 Spirochaetales bacterium | reverse complement strand
TCAGTAGCTCCATCTCCTTTATGGTTTTGCCATAAACTGATGGAGTTTTATATTTCATTGGAGTCAAACCGAAGCAATATCTAAAAAAACTATAGGCCTACTGTTGGAGATAAACTTTTTTCTCTTTATGAGATTAGAAGTTGAATATATAGAGATAAATATATTTCCTTAGTATTTTTCTTCCATGCATAGTTTTATCCCAAGTAAAAATAGGGAGGTGGCTGTTAAAGAATCTCAATGCTTTTTGTAATATACAATGGGCTTTTTTAAGAAATAAAAAAATTCCTAAGTAATTAGGAGCCAAAATCGATTGTCTTTAATCTTTCTTTATGGTATTAGAGGATGCATCATTCTTAATTTTTACCAAGGTAACCGATGCAATTACTTCAGGACAGAATCAGAAAGGAAGGAAAGGTTCTACCAGGCAACATTATTAAAGTTGATGGTTTCTTGAACCACAGGGTTGATACAGCCCTGCTCGCCGCATGTGCAGAAGAGTTTAAACGCATTTTCGACACAAGTAAAATTTCAGTTGTTCTTACAGCGGAAGCAAGTGGTATTCCTCTTGCGACAATTTGTGCCGAGAAGTTTGGTGTTCCAATGATCTTTGCAAAGAAAGCAAAGAGCGACAACATCGAAAACGGACTCTTCAAAAGTGAAGTATGGTCTTATACATATAAGAAAAAGTTCACTTTGATTGTAAGTAAAGAGTGGCTCCATGAATCAGACAACGTTTTGATCATCGACGACTTCATGGCAAAGGGAAATGCCGTACAAGGCCTTATTGATATTGTCCAGGAGGCAAAGTGTGGCCTTGAAGGTATCGGGATAGCCATTGAGAAAGGATTCCAAGGTGGTGGAGATGCTCTCAGAGCCAAAGGTCTCAATTACAAGGCCCTTGCTGTAATTGATGAAATCAAGGATGATGGAACACTCGTCTTCAGAAAGGAAGATCTATGAAAAAGGTTCTGATTATTGACTTCGGAGGTCAGTATAATCTTCTCATTGCCCGTAGAGTGAGACAGAGCGGAGTCTTCTGTGAAATCAAGAGTTACAAGACTCCTCTCTCTGATATCAAATCCTTTGCTCCAGACGCAATAATCCTTACCGGAGGGCCGGCGACAGTATTCGATGAAGGAGCTCCAAGAATCCATAGGGATATCTTTGAAATGGGAGTTCCTGTCTTGGGAATCTGCTATGGTATGCAGCTCATGGTATATACTTTGGGTGGTGACTGTAGAAAGGCGGAGAAGAGGGAATATGGAAAGGTTCTTCTTTCCCATAAGGACTCTCTTCTCTTTTCAAATATCCCAGACACATCTGTATGTTGGATGAGTCATGGAGTCGAGGTGGATTCTCTCCCTGAAGGCTTTGAGGTTACAGCAACCAGTGAATACTGTGGATTCTGTGCTGTTGAAAACAGTGAAAAGAAACTATATGGTGTTCAGTTCCATCCGGAAGTCAACCATACCGAATATGGTACAGAGATATTGGAAAACTTCCTTTTCTCCGTGTGTGGTTTCCATAAAGAATGGAAAATGAGTTCTTATGTAGAGACAGCCATTGAAGAGTGTCGAAAGAAGATCGGTGAGGGTAGGGTATTGCTTGCTCTTTCCGGAGGTGTCGATAGTACAGTTTGCGCCGCCCTCTTAAACAAAGCTGTCGGTGATAGGCTTACATGTATCTTCGTAGATCATGGCCTCTTGCGTAAGAATGAAGGTGACGAAGTGGAAGAGGTCATGAAGAACCAATTCCATGCAGATATAAGAAGAGTAAACGCTGAGGATGTATTCTTGTCTGCCCTTGAAGGGGTCACAGAACCGGAGAGAAAGAGAAAAATCATCGGAGAACTCTTTATCCGCACCTTCGAAAAAGAAGCCAAAAAGATTGGAAAGGTGGATTTCCTTGCTCAGGGAACAATATATCCTGACGTAGTGGAGAGTGGACTTGGCGGAGAGAGTGCCGTAATCAAGAGTCACCATAACGTAGGAGGACTTCCAAGCGTAGTCGACTTTAAAGAGATTGTAGAGCCTTTGAGAATGCTCTTCAAAGATGAAGTGAGGGAGCTTGGTCTTGAGTTGGGTCTTCCTGAAAGTCTTGTCTGGAGACAGCCTTTCCCTGGTCCAGGCCTTGCTATCAGAGTCATCGGTGAGGTGACAAAAGAGAAGCTGGACATTTTAAGGGATGCTGATGCAATCTTCAGAGAAGAAATGATCAAGAAAGGCATCAAGAATGCACCATCCCAGTATTTTGCAGCTCTCACAAATATGAAGAGTGTAGGTGTCATGGGAGACGAACGAAGTTATGATTATGCAATAGCTCTTAGAGCTGTGCAGACTCAGGACTTTATGACAGCAACATGGACTCGAATAGATTGGGAGCTCTTGGATAAGATTTCATCCCGAATAATCGGTGAGGTGAAGCACGTAAACAGAGTGCTGTATGATATTACCTCCAAACCACCAGCAACGGTAGAGTTCGAGTAATAAATTTTTATTATATAAGTAATTATTTTAGATTATCAGAGGGCCTTGCTTATTGCTTGGCCTCTTTCATCTATCAAAATATTACTCCTTTCTGTTCAATCATTCATTCTTTTGAAGACTCCATAATGAGATGAGAGTTTGATTTTATTACATCCATATATCTTTGGGTCTCTTCCTCAGAAAAGCCTAATACTTCTTTTATTGAATAAGAAGGAATACTGCATCTCATATGGTGAAAGCAATCCTTAATATCGGGTTTCTCAACATAAACCAAAACAGTACCGTCTTCCTTTAGCTCTGAGTGGACAATTTCAGCATTGTCTTCTGTTGTCATGAACTTATAAATCATTATGTCCTTCTCTACAATTATTGACGCTTTTGTTTCCAGACTACTCGACGAGTTCTTTTGATGTTTTAGTTTGGCTTTTTTTATGTTACTATAATTACTAGGAGTATAAGAACATGGGAACATATGTAAATCCTGGCACAAAAAACATGGAGATTGATATCGACGATGAGTTTTATGTCGATAAGTCCTTGCTCGTTAAGGTTCTTAACACTAAGTTGAACAAAAAGGATCGTTTTATTTGTGTCTCCCGTCCACGCCGTTTTGGTAAGACAATGGCTGCAAATATGATAGCAGCATATTACTCCAAGGACTGCGACTCCCATGACGTATTCTCTGACTTAAAGATATCAAAGGATTCATCTTTTGAAGAGAACATCAACAAGTACACAGTGATCCAACTGGATATGAATGATGTTGTGACTAATAAAGAGGATAATTCTATTACAGAGTATATAAACAAAGAAGTAGTTTCCGAACTAAGAAAGATATACCCTTCGGCATTGCCGGAAGAGAATGTATCCCTATCAAAAGCCATAAAAGAGATTTTTTCATTGACAGGAGATCAATTTGTTTTTGTCATAGACGAATATGATGTAATTATTCGTGACCAGAAGTATTCCTCTGAACTTGACGGATATCTTACTTTCTTGGTCTCTCTCTTCAAAAACAGTGCGACTGCTCCAGCCATTGCCCTTGCATACCTGACAGGAATAATGCCAATCATCAAAGAGAAAACACAGTCCAAGCTTAATAACTTTACAGAGTACACAATGATTGACCCTGATGAGATGGCTTCTTTCATGGGATTCACTGAAGATGAAGTCAAAAGTTTGGCTACTCATTCAGATATGGAGTTTGGGGATCTAAAGAAGTGGTATGATGGTTACAATCTAAATGGAATTGAAGTTTATTCCCCTAAGTCAGTCATTTCCTCAGTAGAAAAGAGACGCTGTGATGACTATTGGGTAGAGACCAGTTCCTACGAAGCTCTCAAGGATTATATTCTTATGGACTTCAATAGGATAAAAAACGATGTCATATCGATGGTTTCGGGAGAGCATATACCTGTAAATGTAAGTAAATTTACAAATTCCAGGATAGTCAACTCGAAGGATGATGTGTTTACCGCTCTTATCCATCTCGGGTACCTTGGATACAACTATAGTGACAAGACCTGCTTTATCCCAAACTATGAACTTTTGCAGGAGTGGATAAACGTCCTTGAAGATACTCCTGACTACGAGAGTGTTGTAGAACTTATTAAGGACTCAAAAAGACTATTGGAAGCCACATGGAATGGTGACGAGGAAGCTGTAGCCGAGGGAGTAGGTAAGGCACATATGGAGGCATGCAGTATCCTAGGGTACAATAACGAGGGCTCCTTCCAGTCAGCGCTCCATCTAGCATACTACTATGCCAAGTCCTACTACACGATTATTAACGAACTTCCAGCAGGAAAGGGATTTGCCGATTGTGCCTTCATCCCTTACAAACCCAACGTTCCAGCTATCATCATCGAACTCAAGAAGGATGATACA
>JALFRH010000090.1 GCA_022785155.1 Spirochaetales bacterium | reverse complement strand
AGCGTTGGAGAATACGCCTTCGTCTGCAGCCTTTCTCAATACAAACAGGGTGAATGGCCCCAGATAAGCTCCACTTATCTTCTTCTCAAGATGGTAGGAGTTGCTGTCTTTTGTCGTCTTCATAAACTCTTCGTCGATTTCAGAGAGCTCCAGCTTTAAGCAGCCCGACTCTACGTTTATAATCTGGCTTCCCTCTGAAAGATCCAGTTTCTTTATGTTGGAGTTTTTCTCGACATATGCAGTATTTGTTCCTGTACCGAGAATAAAGCCGATGTATGTAGAGGCATCGCCCTTATATGCAGCCTTGGCTGCAAGGAGAGTGGCGACAGTATCGTTGACGATACTTACACTCATACCTGTGGTATCGTAACCGCGGCTGGAAAGCTCAGAAAGAAGTTCCTTTCCCAGTCTCTTTCCGATTACTTCGGGAGCCTTTATCTCTTTGCTGAACATTAGTGGGATGCCATCATGGTCAGGAGTAATCTCAGCGGCATAGGAGAAGCAGAAACCGATTTTCTTGCTCTTTCCCATAAAGCGCTCAATGCTGTCGGCAAGAATAGAGAAGAACTCTTTTGCGCTCACTTCCTCTTTCGCCCCAGGCATACCCATCTTCTGGAAATCTGAGATTTCAGCCACTCCATTATTGAAAGTCACAAGGCAAGTGCGGAAATTGGTTCCACCGGCATCCAGTACTATGACGCTTTCCCCTTCAGGAATCTTATGTCCCGCCTCGCTGTATGTAGGTATCATAGCCAGAGAGCTGGCTTTGCCTTCCAAACCCTTCTTCATTTCCGAAGAAAAAAAGCCTAGCACTTTATCGGAATCTACGTCCTCCACTCTTAGGCCATGGTTTTTTAGAAATTCATTCGCTTTCATATATACCCCTTTTTATCCACTGGACTTCAATCTATATTTCAAATCAACTTTATATTTCAAAGTGTTGACCGTGAACTCTTTTGATTGTACTACAAGATTTCCTTTACTGTCACCAAAGACTTCCAAAACACCCTTCACCTTCCAAACCTTCCCCCTTTCCGTGAGAGTCAAATCGGAAGTCACTATCAGTGATATGGAGGAGAGATCTTTTCCCATCAACAAAGTCATTTCGTCAGGCTCCCTCTGGGCTTTCAGCTCAATGACTCCGTCAACCACCAGGTCATCCCTTTCATATCCCTTCTCAAGAAGCATCATCTGTATCTGCTGCATCAACGACGAGCGCTGGGATACTGCAAAGAGAGCACTGTCTATTATGTTTATGTTCTGTGGTTTTGAGGAAAGGGCATCGTAGTAGAGGGATACATCCGAAGAAGAAAAGGTGACTTTATCGGGAATAAGCCCATCCCCTTCCTTATCCACCCCTGGCAGCGTCATCTTGGGCACTGAGGATGAAGCCATTACACTCAGGGTTATGGTTTCAAGCTCTTCAAAGCAGGGTGAAGAGAAGAGAGGGAAGAGAATGATTAGGAATAAAATCAGTGCAATTGTTTTCTTCACTGTTTCAGTCTACATTTTTTTAGCCTTTGGGCAATATCAAAGGTGAGGATTCTCTGATAGAATATCTAAATATGAAGAACACTATCCTTTGGTATGATCTGGAGACTTTCGGCCTTAACCCCCGCTACGACAGGATTGCACAAGCTGCAGCCATCCGCACCGATATGGATCTGAATGTAATCGATCAGCCATTACTCCTATACTCAAAGCTTTCCCCTGACTATCTTCCTGTACCTGAAAGCTGCCTCGTTACAGGTATTACACCCCAATTGGTGAATCAGATGGGAATAAAGGAATCGGAGATGATAGATAGGCTTCTTTCTGAGATGATGAAGAGCGGCACCATAACCACAGGCTTCAACTCCATCGGTTTCGATGACGAATGTATACGCTCCACCCTCTATAGAAACCTATACGATCCCTATGAAAGGGAATACTCCAACGGCTGCTCCAGATGGGATATATTGAATCTTGTAAGGGCCACAAGGGATCTCAGGCCCCAGGGTATGGTATTTGACAAGAAGAATTCTGAAACAGGTTTCACATCCTTCAAGCTTACGGACCTGACGGAGGAGAACAATATAGATCAGAAAGGCGCCCATGACGCCCTGGTGGATGTTAGAGCCACCATAAATGTGGCAAGGCTTATAAAGAAGAACCAACCCAAGCTCTGGAATTGGGCTCTGAGCATCAGGGACAAGGATAACGTCAAGAATGTAATCAATGTCCTTAAACACGAGCCTTTTCTCCACACTTCCACAATATTCGCTTCTGAGAAGGGAAACACTCACCCTTGTCTTCCCCTGTTCTACTCAGGAAAGAATGAGATATGGTGCTTCGACCTTCTTTTCGATATCCCCAACAACCCAAATCTCTCAGATTACAGAGAGACGGGGCTCTTCAAGCTCAGCACCAACCGTTGTCCTTTCGTGGCTCCTTTGAACACCTTGGACAAGGAAGCTGAAAATAGACTTGGATATACAAAGGAAGAGGTTTTGAAGAGAGCCCGTTATATCCTGGAAAGAAAGATATTCGATAAAGACAAACTCTTGGAAACCATTCCTGACTTCGAGAGCACAGAAAAGGACCCGGACGTAACTATATACGGTTCATTCCTTTCCCGTGATGATAAAAAAAGGCTCTCTGAAATCAGGAAGCTCCCTCCCCAGTCAAAGCTCACATATCATCCATCCCTTCCCTTCGATGATGAAAAGTACCATAAACTGGTATGGAGACAAGTAGCCAGGAACTGGCCTGAGGTGTTAAGCGACAGCGAAAAAAAGAAATGGAAAAACTGGTGTGCCTCCCGTCTTATCTCTCCTCCTATCCAGAACGCCCAAAGTCTGGAAAACTATAGGGAAAACTGCAAAAAGCTTATGGAAAGCATGGAAATAGATGGGGAAAAGAAGAAGATAATCGCTTCCCTTATTGAATATGGCGACTGGCTTGAAGATACTGTTATCAAGGAATGAAAATGTCTGCTAAGGATTTATTGACCAAACTACCGGGATACCGGAAACAATTGGAAGAACTTGACCAAAGCCTCAGCACTCCTGAGGTTATGGGAAACATGAAGTTATATAAAGAAAAGATGATGGAAAGATCCCATCTGGCTCCCATTGTGGAGAAGCTTGATGAAATGGATAGACTCTCAACAGAACTTTCGGACTCCGAAGAAATGCTGGAAGCCGAGGAAGACGGAGAAATGAGGGAAGTCATCAAAGATGAGATAGATGACCTTAAGTCTTCCTTGGAGAAAGCCGAGAAAGAATGCAAGGTCCTTCTTGTACCGCCAGATCCTCTGGAAGGCAAAAACATCATTATGGAAATCAGAGCAGGCACAGGAGGCGAAGAAGCCGCCCTCTTTGCTGCGGATATTTTCAGGATGTATACCCATTATGCGGAAAAGAAGAAATGGAAAATCGAGATAATGAGCCAAAACGAAACGGAACGTGGAGGATACAAGGAAATCGTATGCTCCATCAGCGGCAAAGACGTCTATGGCTCCATGAGATATGAGTCAGGGGTACACAGGGTCCAGAGAGTTCCTGAAACTGAATCCGGTGGGAGAATCCACACTTCAGCCATTACTGTGGCCATTCTTCCTGAGGCTGAGGAAACGGATATCGAAATCAACGAAAAGGATTTGAAAATCGATGTCATGAGGGCAGGCGGCCCTGGTGGTCAGTGTGTAAACACAACCGACAGTGCAGTAAGAATCACTCACCTTCCCACAGGAATCGTTGTAATCCAGCAGGATGAAAAATCCCAGCTGAAAAACAAGAACAAGGCTATGAGGGTCCTTAGGTCCAGACTCTTTGAAATGGAAGAGGCCAAGAAACAGAAGGAAAGGGCCGATGCCAGAAAGAGCATGGTCGGCAGCGGAGACAGAAGCGAGAGGATCAGAACCTATAACTTCCCCCAGAACAGATGCACCGACCATAGAGTCAACCTCACCTCCTATAACCTGGACGGGGTCATCAACGGAGATCTTGATGAATTCATCGATGCTTTGAAGATCAAAGCCGGTGAAGAGGCGTTGAAAGAGAATTGATGACACTCCTCCAACTAAAACGACAGCTCATGGAAAAGGGAGGAAACCTGGAGGACCCCATGCTGGAAGCAAGGGTTCTCCTCTCCCATTTGGGTTTTTCTCCCTTAAAACAAATCACAGATAAAGATGAAGCAGTTTCTATGGATATTGTCTCGAAAGCCCTCTCTATGATGGAAAAGAGGGCCTCAGGATATCCTATGGCATATATAACAGGAGTAAAGGAATTCTGGGGCATGGACTTCAAGGTAAACGAAAATGTCCTTATCCCCAGGCCTGACACAGAGACTCTTGTGGAGACGGCGATATATCTCTATAGGGAAAAGATCAAGAAAGGAAGAATACTGGATCTCTGTACCGGTAGCGGTGCCATAGCCACTTCCCTATCCAAGGAACTGGACACCGATGTTACTCTTTCCGATATCTCACCCCTTGCTGCAGAGGTTGCCAAAGAAAACTACGAAAGGCTCACCGGACGAAAGGCAGACATAAGAATTGGTGATCTATTTGAGAGCTTGGAAGGGGAAAAATTCTCCTTGATCGTAACAAACCCCCCATATCTCACACAAAAGTGGTGCAGCGAAGTGGAGAACGAAGTAAAGAAGGAACCCTACATTGCACTCTTTGGCTTCGATGAAGACGGATTGGGTATAATCAGGAGGATTTTGAAAAACGCAGGTAAATTCCTGGAAAAAGAGGGATATATTGCCTTTGAATGTGACTATAGACAGTGTGCAAATCTCTCTCTACTTCTTGAAACAGAGGGGTATTCAGGTGTTAACATAAAAAAAGACCTTAGTGGCAAGGATAGGGTGGTATATGGAAAATACAATGGTTAATAATTCTTCACTTCCAAAAACTCCGGAGGATTTTCCCAACAAGGATTTAGTGGACAAGTTTGTTACAAGAATTCTTAACTATTCCCAGGAAGATACAGAGAAAATCTCTGCAGCCGCAGTATATGCTGCAAAAAAGCATGGCGACCAAAGGAGAAAGAGCGGCGAACCATATCTGATCCACCCTATTGCAGTAGCTGAAATACTTATGAGCTACAACATGGATGCCGATACTGTCTGCGCCGGCCTATTGCATGACACCATCGAGGATACGGAAACCACAGAGGAAGACATTGTAAAACTCTTTGGAAAAGAAGTGGGAGAAATGGTACAGGCTGTCACCAAGATATCCCGAATCACCCAAGATAAATCCATTCAGGAAGCAGAGACCATCAAAAAGATGTTCTTCGCCATGTCAAAGGACTTAAGGGTCATCCTCATCAAGCTTGCAGATAAGCTCCATAACATGAGGACTCTTTCAGGCCTTACCAGCGAAAGGCGCATAGCCTTTGCCAAAGACTGCCTGGATATCTTCGCCCCTATTGCCGACAGCCTTGGTATGCAGACAATGAAGAGCGAACTTGAGGATTTGTCCCTCAAGGCATTGAAACCAGAGAGCTATGAATATATCTCCACCTATCTTTTGGAAAGAAAGGGTGAATATACAGCCTTCATCAAGCAAGTATCCAGAGCCATAGAAGAAGCCTGCAAGAAGGAAGGCTTACAGAACATCGAGGTCTCAGGTAGAGTAAAACACGCCTACTCTATCTACATGAAGATAAAGAAGAGAAAGAAGGAAATCGATGAAATCTACGATATCCTTGGAATAAGAGTAATCTGTAACACCACTGTGGAGTGCTACACTATCCTTGGTATCATACACTCCATGTGGATTCCTATTGAAGGAAGATTCAAAGATTACATCGCAATGCCTAAGGCCAACAACTATCAGTCCCTCCACACCACTGTATTGGGTCCACAGTCAAAGCATCTGGAAATACAGATAAGAACTTGGGAAATGCATAAGACTGCAGAAGAAGGTGTTGCAGCCCACTGGGCTTATAAAGCTTCCTCCGGCAGCGAAAGCGGTGCTTGGAAAAGTCTCGATTCCATCAACTACCAGAAGATAGTAAAAAAGATAAAAAACTGGTCCAAGGAAATTGAGCAGAGCGAAGATTACATGGAAGAGATCAAGAACGAACTCTTGAAGGACTCCATCGTCGTCTTTACTCCCCAGGGCCATGTCATCGAGCTTCCTGTAGGCTCCACAGCCTTGGACTTTGCATATAAGATCCACACGGAAGTAGGAAACCACTGTTCCGGAGCAAGGGCTGACGGTTCCATCATTCCTCTCAACAAGCCTCTCCAGAATACTCAGATTGTGGAGATCATGACTTCTCCTTCCGCCCACCCTAATCTGCAGTGGATGGAATATGCCCAGGCTTCCAGCACAAAGAAAAAGATAAAAGCTTGGCTCAATAAGTACCAGGCAGATAACGTTCCTGAAGTGAAGACTCCAGAAAGGAAGCCTAATCCACCTCAGAAAAAAGAAGCTACGATGACAAATCCTGCCCGACTTATCAACGGAACAATGTCGTACACGGCACCGGAAACAACAGGAACACTGATGGTCGGTGAAGACTCAAACGTCATGTATTCCTTTGCAAAGTGCTGTAACCCTATGCAGGGCGACGATGTAGTTGCATATATTACTAGAGGCAGGGGCTACATTATCCACAGAAAAGATTGCTCCAACCTTAAGCATATGGCGGAAGTCAATGAAAGGACCGTCAGCGTAAAGTGGACAGGTGATGAATTGATGAAACGGTATAGGGTAGTAACTAAAATCGACTCAGATATCTTCGGTCAATTGGATAACGCTGTAAAAACTCACGGAGGAAGAGTAAGAAAGGGAACTCTCGGAATTGACGGTAAGCGCCTTACAGGTGAATTCACAATCATTGCAGAAAGTGAAGAGGCCATCAGAAAGTGCACTGTAGCCATCAGGACCATTCCTTCTGTAATTGAACTTACATG
This sequence comes from Spirochaetales bacterium, assembly GCA_022785155.1. Classification (GTDB taxonomy): domain Bacteria; phylum Spirochaetota; class Spirochaetia; order Sphaerochaetales; family Sphaerochaetaceae; genus Ornithospirochaeta. The sequence continues at coordinate 107 of JALFRH010000090.1, read as the reverse complement.
GCTAGGACTTACTGACGCATCTTCTATTGCTTATAAGAAGAAGTAAGTGTCGATATACAGGATTGAGTAAAGAAAAGAACAATTAAATATCGATACCAAATTAACCC
>JALFRH010000173.1 GCA_022785155.1 Spirochaetales bacterium | reverse complement strand
ACAATTCCATTGTTCTTCACTCCATAGGCCATATGAACGCCATAGTCCAAGGCAAAGCCCAGAATAGGCCCTTCCTGATGGTCGATATGAGCTCCAAGTGGGCATACTCTATAGGGGCAGAATGTGGTCTCCGGCTCCCTTTCATATATTTCTCTGAATTTGTCTTCTGCGTACATTTACTAATCTCTCCTGAATAGGTCTCTGGTAAAGACCTTGTCCTCTACGTCAGAGAGGGCTGAATCGAATCTGTTGGCGATAATTACATTGCTCATGTCCTTGAACTTATCAAGGTCGTTGATCACCCTGGAGCCGAAGAAGGTGTCTCCATCTGCTAGTGTGGGCTCATAGATGATCACTGTGGCTCCCTTGGCCTTTATTCTCTTCATCACTCCCTGTATGGATGACTGCCTGTAGTTGTCGGAACCGGATTTCATGGTGAGTCTATATACTCCGATTATGCACTCCCTTTCATTTTCCTTTGAGTAGTCGCCGCGATTGTAGTAGTCATAATACCCGGCCATGTGCAATACCTGGTCGGCAATGAAATCCTTACGTGTCCTATTTGATTCCACAATGGCTGTGATCATGTTCTGAGGTACGTCGTTGAAGTTGGCCAAGAGCTGCTTTGTATCCTTTGGAAGGCAGTAGCCTCCATAACCGAAGGATGGGTTATTGTAGTGGGTTCCGATTCTTGGATCCAGACAGACTCCGTCGATTATCTGTCTGGTATCAAGGCCCTTGGTCTCTGCATAGGTATCAAGCTCATTGAAATATGATACACGAAGGGCCAGGTATGTGTTGGCAAAGAGTTTTACCGCCTCCGCTTCAGTTGAGCCCATAAACAAGGTAGGGATATCTTCCTTGATTGCGCCCTGCACTAGGAGGCTGGAGAAGACCTTTGCCTTTTCTTCGGACTCCTTGTCACAGGATACGATTATCCTGGAGGGATAAAGGTTGTCATAAAGGGCCTTGGATTCCCTGAGAAACTCAGGGCTGAAAAGAATATTCTTCGTCTTGTACTTCTCTCTTACGGACGCAGTGTATCCCACAGGAACAGTGGACTTTATGATAATGGTGGCTTTGGGGTTCACCCTTAATACTCTCTCTATTACGTCTTCCACACTAGAGCAGTCGAAGAAGTTTCTCTTGGAGTCGTAATTGGTGGGGGCTGCTATTATTACAAACTCCGCGTCCCTATAGGCGGAGTCGGCGTCCAAAGTAGCCCTCAGGTCCAAGTCCTTCTCTTTGAAATACTTTTCTATGTACTCGTCCTGGATGGGGGAGATACGCTTATTGATCATATCAACTTTCTTGGAAACTATATCCACGGCGACAACATGGTTGTGCTGTGATAACAGCGTCGCCATAGACAATCCCACGTATCCTGTTCCTGCTACAGCTATATTGTATCTTTTATTGGGTTTTGTTCTCTTTAGCGCTTCTTCGCTTACAAAAAGGTCTGTGACTTCAAAACCCAATACCTCCCCCAATCTCTCAATCTGATCTATAGAGGGCATATACTCTTTGTTCTCTATACGCCCTATCATGACTCTGTTGATTCCTGTCTTCTCCGATAGAGAGGCTTGGGTAAGTCCCAAGGCCTTTCTCTTTGAGAGAATGGTGTCGATCATCTTCTCTTGAGATAGCTTTTTCATAATCCCCCTAGCCAATGTTACTAATAGTTGCATTTATGTTTCCATCGGCTCCCTTCTTCCTTACCATCCAATGGGAGTAAAGTCAACTGAAGGAACTTGATATTGTAGATAATTCCACTATTGATTACATTTTGGGCGGTTTTTGGTATATAAGTGGGCTTTTGATATGTCTTCTCTATTAAAATAGAGGATGGCCAATGCCATCCTCTCCTCTCATATATTTCTGTAGCCTCCGTATAGAGTTCCGTTACCATATAATAAAAGAGACTCCTCTTCCTTTTTGACTTTGAATCTTACCCTATGGGGAAGGGAGAGGTATTCGTCTCCAACGGAGAGTGTCTTTTCCTTCTTTCCTTCTACATATATCTCAATACTCTCTTCATCTCTTCCCACCTCCAGCCAGGAGGGAAAGGAAAGAGTCTTGAAGAGTGTGGGCTCTTCTTTCCCTTCCTCTATTATGGGGCTTTGGACCATAATGGAAACTGTGATGAAAAGAAAGGTGAGGGTAATAAGAGATGTGTAGACCACAAGGGATATTAAGGCGATCTTTATCTTCTTTCCCCGTTCCTCATCCTTTTCTATGATCTTTCCAATCCTCTCCAGGCATTCGTCGATTCTTTCGTTTGTTGACTTCAGTGTTTGTGGTACTGTCTTCATTCAACCTCCCTAGTGCATTAATAATCTCTCCTTTGAGAGAAAGGGGGGAGGTGTAAATATTACTCGTGTAATTCCAACGGGAGTCCGTCGGGATCCATAAAGAAGGTCATTCGCTTTCCGTTCTGTGGGTCTATTCTTATTTCTTCCGTCTCTATTCCTTTCTTGTTCAGCTTCTCTACGCTTTCCTCTATATCCTGAACCCTGAAGGCAAGGTGTCTCAGCCCTGCGGCCTCAGGCCTCGTTACACGCCTAGGAGGGTTCTTTTCAATAAAGAGCTCTATTAGAATGCCGTTGGGGGCTTCTAGAGTGATGATGAAATCATCCCTATCCTTCCTCTCCACCTCCCTCTTTACTTTGAAGCCCAGTTTATCTACATAGAAATCCTTGGCTTTTTGGTAATCAGAGGAGATTATCGCTATGTGGTCTATGGAATCAAAAAGCTTGGGTGTCCGCCTCCTTTATCTCTATTTTCCTTCTTATTTATTCTATCTCTTCCTTCTCCACTCTCCCCACTTCCCTATGTAGGGCGTTGCTGCTTCCAAAGGAAAGGGC
>JALFRH010000163.1 GCA_022785155.1 Spirochaetales bacterium | reverse complement strand
GTGGATTGTGGCCTCAAGCCCCAAACGGGATGTACACTCCTGGAAACGCAGGTGGGCTGCCTGCCTTGTAAGCCTTCCTCCTCTACGGTTTAGAAAGAGAGCCTGTTCCTTCTGGTTCTTTTTTGACAACAGCCTGGGCCTGATGTCCCTCAAATACTCTTCCACAGCTTCAAAGGCTATATCCCCTACAAAGACAATCCTCTCTTTGTTTCTCTTTCCTATTACAGAAATGGCCTTCTCTTCCCTTCTCCAGGAGCTTACATCCAAGCCTACCGCTTCGCTTATTCTCATTCCTGAGGAGTATATCAACTCAAAGAGGGCGTAATCACGCCTTCCGAGAATATCGTCATCAAACCCTTTCATCAGCTCTTCCATTTCATCTTCGCTTATGGTTTTTGGAAGGACCAGAGGATCCTTGGGTTTCTCCACAAGCTTTGCAGGATTGGCTTCCATAATTTTCTCTATCTTCAAATATTTGAAGAAGGTTCTCAGGGAAGAGAGGACTTTTCCTGCTGTTCTTGTGGTTATGCCCTCCTGGTCTTCCCTCTCTATAATATACTTCTCTATATCAGAAGAACCCACTTCCTCCAGTTTCAGGGAGTTTCTATTGAGGAATGTAAGGAAAAGGGCCGCCTCCCTAGTATAAACCTCCCGGGTTTTCTCCGAGAGGCGAAAAGAATAACTGATTGTGTCTCCAAAGGATCTGATCAATTCTTTGTCTACATCAGAGAGTTCATACTCATTGGTCGTCATCGTTCTTCATTCTCAAAATCGAAGGAGTAGTATAATCGGAAGAATTACCGCTTCTAAGATTAAGCTGGTTCTTCAAATCAGTCCAACGATTGATGTTGATGACTCCAGAGTCCTTAGGAGTCTCCTTCTCCCTTTCATATGGGTTTTCTTTCTTCAAAGGAGCTTCTTCATGACGCTTTGAGAACTGAGGAATCTCCGGGTTTTCTTCTTCAGGCTTACCATTCTTTGTTCCAAAGATCTCAGCGGCATTGGCTCCCGTGCTTACAGAGCGGTGTTCGAAACCTGTAGCCACAACAGTGACCCTGATCCTCTCACCCAGTGCAGGGTTATAGGACTGGCCGGCGGTAATGAGGGCTTCTTCGTCGACGTTGGCTGTAATAAGCTCCACCACATCCTGATACTCCTGGAGAGTAAGGTTATCACCACCGGCAATGTTTACAAGAACTGCCTTTGCACCTTCAATGGAAGCGTTCTCCAAAAGAGGATTGTTGATGGACTGCTTTGCAGCTTCCACAGCTCTATTGGTTCCTTCACCGAAGCCCAGTCCAATAAGAGCATCCCCCTTACCCTTCATCACCGTCTTTACGTCTGCAAAGTCGATGTTTATTTCACCTGGCTCGGTAATCAAGTCGGAAATACCCTGTACTGCCTGGAGAAGTGCAGAGTCTGCAAGAAGGAAGGCTTTCTTGATAGGAGTATTCTGCTCCACAACATTCAAAAGGTGCTGGTTAGGAATAATGATGAGAGTATCTACACTCTTACGCAGTTTCTCGATTCCCTGCTCGGCAAGGCTAAGCTTCTTTTTGCCTTCGAAAGTGAATGGTGTGGTAACTACTGCAACCGTCAGGGCATTGCAGCTCTTGGCGATTTCAGCAACTACTGCAGCGGCACCTGTTCCTGTTCCGCCTCCCATACCTGCCGTAATGAAGACCATATCAGCGTTCTCAAGCTCTTTCTTGATCTCCTCTTTGCTTTCCTGGGCAGCCTTCTCACCTACTTCCGGCTGACCACCGGCACCAAGACCGCCTGTAAGCTCCTTACCTATGGCGATTCTGGTCTGGGCATTGGAGCGCTGCAGTGCCTGGACATCAGTATTCAAAGCAACAAAGGATACTTTCTTCAAGCCATTGGCGATCATTCTGTTAACAGCATTTCCGCCACCACCACCGACGCCTACGACTTTGATGATTGTAGGTGTGGCCTGTTCTCCTGTAGTAGTATCTTCAATATCAAACAAATTAAAGCTCATCTCAGCTCCTTAAAATAACTTACCAAAGAGGCTTTTGACTTTAGATCCGAAGCCTTTTTTCTCCTTGACGCCAGAGATGTCGTTGTTATCACGATATCTTTTGGCTTCACTCTTGAAAAGACCTAACACCGTTGAGTATTTAGGGTCTATATATGTACGGTCAAGACCACTTATCGCCTCTGGGAAACCGATGCGGCATGGAAGACGGAATATTTCTGCAGCCAATTCCGTTACGCCTCCCATCAATGCTCCACCACCAACCAAAACAATTCCAGCACCGAAAGGTCCTTGTATCTGATTATCCTGAAGGTCCTGCTGGATCATCAACAATATCTCAGCCATTCTGGCTTCTATGACCTTTGCAAACTCTTTTCGAGGCATTCTTATGGCTGGCTTGCCACCGAGAGCAGGAGTCACCATCATATCGGAATCATGGATACCGGGACTGTAACAGGAACCATCAGTGAGCTTCAGAGATTCCGCTGCAGCCTTAGGAAGCTGAAATAGGTACGCAATATCGGAAGTAACAAGGTCGCTTCCTCTGTTTATTCCACCCACATGTACAGGAGCGCCTCCTGCATATGCAATATAGTTGGTGGAACCGGAACCGATGTTGATGACAATTACACCCATGTCCTTCTCTTCAGGAGAGAGCACCACTTCAGAGTCCGCCAGGGTCTGGAATACTACTTTCTGAACCTGGAGGCCTGTTTTATGTACGCACTTCTTCTGGTTCTGGATTATTGGAGAAGATCCCAGAACCAAAAGAATCTTTGTATCCAATCTATGTCCAAGCATATCCACAGGATCTTTTATGCCTGAACGGGAATCTACATAGAAGTCCTGTACAAGGGAGTGGAGTATTTCAGTATTCTGAGGCAGCTGGATATTTCTCGCCACATCGATGGAACGCCTGATGTCATCTTTTGTAATCTCCTGGTCTTTGGAGTTGATACCTACCACACCGTTACTCTTGATGCCCTTTATCTGGTCACCGCCTATTCCAATGATTACAGATGAAATCTCTGTGCCTGCCTGGACTTCAGCTTCGCCGATTACACTGGAAATAGTCTTCATTGTCTGTTCAATGTTGACAATGGAGCCGTTCTTTACACCCTCGCTTGGGCGTTCCACGACACTCTCTATTACCAGCTGTCCATCTCTGGAGACAGAACCGACGGCAACCCTTGTGGAACTTGTACCTATATCCAATCCTACTATCGTCTTATCTGCAGCCACAGCCTTACCTCTTTACTACCATGAGAGATTCATCAAGGATATACTCCTTGGGAGTCTCCATCATTCTATCCAATGAGGAATAATAATCCTCTTTTATTATTTCCAAACACTCTTCCAGTCTGTTGATTTTCCTTAGGTCGTTGATGGTCAGAACTGCTTCAACACTATCAAGCTTAAGAACAATCGAACCAGAAAATATACTAGTTTTATTATTGTCATATTCGGCTTTTGTTATCAAGCCAGAAGATTCAAAAGCATGGGCAAGACCCATCATAAGAGTGGTGTATTTTTCATCTTTTGAACTTGTGATTACATCAAATAAAACCGGAGACACTTCTACGGTAAGAAAAGAATCTGAGAGTGCATGATAATCCTTACTGTCCATGACACCTTTTTTATCTTCAGATATAAAGGCTGTCCTTGTTCCATCCACAAGAAGCACCCCCAGCTCCGGTTGGATTCCATCCACCACCAGTACATTATTCTTGATTGAGACTTCTGCGGAAGAGACATATAGAAGACTCTCTATTTCCTTTTTGATTCTTCTTTTGTCTACAGTAAGCTTGTTCCTTCCCTTTTCAGAGAGGACAAGGGACATAATATTCCATGTTTCAGGTAGTCCCTGTATCTCCACTCCCTTTAGTGTGAACCTTCCTACTATGGATGTAGATAAAATAAGGAAGACAATGGATAGAAGGGAAAAAAACATCAGAGAGATTTTCTTACTCCAGCTCATCTTTCGGCCTTCCTTCTTTATAGATGATCCTATACAGGACCACAGACATGAACATCAACACTCCCTCGCTTATGGGATCATAGGAGAAGAAAGGAAGTATCATGCCACCAAAGGGATTCAGCCCCATGGTGTGGAGTATATTCAAAAGAATAGAAAAGACTATAAGGATTGTCCCACCAATTACAATGGATGAAAGGGAGTGGGATCCTTTTACTCTTGCCCTGTTGGCTGTCCTTACTCCCACAACCATGATGAATATGGTGGGGACCAGGATGATGAAGAGGCCTATAAGACCTGTCTCTTCGTAGACTGTTGCAAATATATACTCTATATGAGGTGTCTCCAAAGCTCCGAGCTTATATAATCCCTGTCCCAGTCCAGACCCAGATAAGCCTCCGTCTCTTATGGCCATCCTTGAGACCATAAGGTCCTTTTTATATAGGGAGCTGTCGTTGACAGGTAAAATTGAGGATGAGACATCAAAAAAGAGGGATGGAATCATTGCCACAAGCATTACGAGGATTATCAATCCCGATATTGCAAAGAAGAAGAGGTAGCCCTTCCCCACTTCAAACTGTGAAGCCGAAGCGACTATCACAACCAGAGACAAGATGTACCATCCCAGGCCTGCCGTATAACCTACAAAAGATATGTAGAGGATGCAAAATGGAATCAAGGCCAACAAGGGAAAGCCCTTTCTCTCTTTTCCTTCCACAAAGGGTACACCCCAGGAAATAAGGTAAATTATTGAGAATAAAGCAAATACTCCCCCGGAAGAAGAGAGAAAGCTTAGACTGGAAATATACTTGGACAATAAAAGAAGAACAATAGATATGGGAATTGTAATGAAATGAATGTATTTCAATACTTTTTTCGGGATGATGTATGTCAAGGCACCTAAGCCCAAGCCCAAGAAGCAGCCTAATATGGTTTTTCCAAGATAGGAGTAAAATGGAACCTCTTCCAATATGGCCCTATCCATAGTGGCTGAGAAAACAGAAATAAAGCCAAAGAGTATCAACACCAAAACAGAACATAAAAAAGTGAAGGGAGAGAAGAAGCCCTCCCCTTCCTTTACAACATATTCATCGTCGACATAGTCGTCATATATACTTATGCTCTGATCTTTCATATTTAAAGTTTAGAATATGGATGGATATTTGTCTCCACTGTTTTAAAGGTCTGCCAATGCAATTGCAACTTCTTCTTTTATTCCATCGACTTCCACTGTACTCATTCTAGTCAGAAGAGCCCTCTCCTCCTTTTCAAGGTTCTGGATCTTCTCTTCAGCCTTGACGGTCTTCATGGAAATAGTAGCTGTAGAACCTTTCTGCCAGAGTGGTATCATTACAACAAGAAAACTCAAGATGATCCCAAGGATAATGATGCCCTTGGCTCTTCTATCCATGATATGTCTTACATCTTCTCTGTACTTCATACTATCTCTTCTCCACTATGCGTAGTTTTGCTGATCTTGAAGGCGGGTTTTCGTCGCACTCCTTATCAGTTGGAATAATCGGCTTCTTTGTTATGATGGAAATGTCTCCATACTTTTCATATCTATCTTTGAAATACCACTTTACGATTCTGTCTTCCAAAGAATGGAAAGTAATGACTGCGACTCTGCCACCCTTATTCAGGACCCTCAATGCGTTCTCAAGGGCAGGAGAAATCCTATCCAGTTCCTTGTTGACTTCAATTCTCAGAGCCTGGAAGGTTCTTGTTGCAGGATGTATTCTTCCATATCTGTATTCACGGGGAACACAGCCGGAAATAATGTATGCCAGTTCACTGGATGTCTCGATCTTCTTCTCTTTTCTTTTCTCAACAATGGTTCTGGCGATTCGTCTGGAGTATCTTTCCTCTCCATACTTATAGATTACGTCAGCAAGAGCCTCTTCAGAGTATTCGTTTACAATACTCTCTGCACTAAGGCTCTGGCTTTCATCCAGTCTCATATCAAGTTTTTCTTCTTTCCTGAAGGAAAAGCCCCTGGAGGACTCTTCATAGTGGAAAATGGAAATACCAAGGTCAAAGAGAATTGCATCTGCACTCTCTCCGTCCCTTTGGGAGAGATAGTCGTTGAACCAAGCGTTGACAGGAGTAAACCTATCGCCATAATCCTTAAAGCGTTCAATGGCTTTCTTCTGGATTTCCCTGTCTCTATCGATTCCAACCACTTTCAAATTGGGATAAGTATCCAGGAAGAGTTTCGTGTGTCCACCTTCTCCTGTGGTGCAATCTATCATCACAGCATCCCTGTCAGCAGGGATTGTGAGATTATCCAAAACTTCTTGATGCATTACAGGATAATGAAGGAACTCCATCAGTTCTTCTCCTCTTCATATATTTTTTGAGCCAAATCAGATACAGACTCAGTACATTCTTCGTCTTCCTTCTCAAAGGTTTCAGGGTTCCAGATTTCAACTGCATATCCGGTCCCCATCAAAAGGCACTCACTTTTATTGGCTATGCCTACTCCATCCCTTTGGGATTGAGGGATGTTGATTCTTCCGGCGCCATCTACATCCAGATACTGAGCGGGGGATATTATTTTTCTCATCAACTGCCTTTTTTCTTTGTCCATAAGTGCCAAAGGAGTGGAAATGATTTGGACGCAGAATTGGTTTTCAAAGTAGTCGGGAGTCATAAGCATCAGATGATTTCCGTCCAGCCCCGGAAGAACAACAACTTCCTCGGAGGAGAGGGCTGCTCTCAGGCGTGATGGCAAAGAAAGTCGACCCTTTTCATCCACCTTCGCCGTATACATGCCTGTCAACAGATGCATCACTCTTCCCCTTTCTTGGGTTATTACCCATCCTTATATGACACTTTACCCCACTTTATCCCACTTTTCAACATTTTTAATGTAAATTACCCCAAAAACATGTATCGATTCATTTAGTTTGTCCTAAGTTACTATTTTGGGCTTATTTAATACCTATATAAGTTCTTGATGTATCGGAGTCTTTTTGATAGAAAAAAGGCAATAAAAATCCCTCCCACAACCAAGTGAGAGGGTGATCAATACTATTTACTTTATGTCCATTCCTTGAGTTTTGCTTCAAGCTTTTCCCTTTCTTTCTCAAGCTTAGCCTTCCTCAACTCTCCTGTCACCTTTGTATACTTCCAGTCGATTACAGAAATACCATACTGGAGAAGTGCGATGGCTTCCTGTCTATCGGAGATTGTATTGAGATCTGCGGCAACCCAGAAAGGAGAACCCTGGGTGGCAAGGTAGCCTTCGTAGTATTTGTTGTACTCCGTATATCCCTTGCTCTGGTTCTTTTCCCAGTTCTTCAGGAATGTCTGGAATTCCTTCGCCCTCTTTTTGGCATCCCAATCCCTTTTGTAGAGTTCTTCCGCCAACTCAAGGTAGTTGGTACCATTTGTCCTCTCCATATCCTGTGTCATAAGACACTTCCTCATATAAGAGATGGCGATGTTGTCGTTGCCGAAACTAATGGGTTTACCAGGAAGGGAACGATAGAGAATGGCCAATACATACCAGCTGTCTGTTTCAAGTGGGAAGGAAGAAAATTCTTCAAGAGCCTTGGTCTCAAGCTTTCTCATAGGATCAGCCTTGCCAAGACTGTTCAGTGCTCCATGCTCCTGTCCGGCTCTTCCTACAGCACTGGCCTTCCAGTGGTAGGCGTTTGGAGTCTCATAGTATTTCAAAGACTCATAGGCATAGTAGAAGGCGGATGAGGTGTCGCCGCTCTTAGGCTTATCATTTGCACCATAGTCACCATAGGCGCTAAGTCTCTCATCTTCCGTCATACTTTCCTTGTTTTCATCAGTGAGAGTAAGTCTTGTGCGGCTCATTCTCCAAAGAATCTCAGCCTTCTCTTCATTGGTAACAGCGCTCTGAAGCGACTTTGTCAAATAAGCAAAGTCCGCCTCATAATCATTCTCAACATAAAATAGTCTATCACTTTCGTTTTTATCAAAGGCTGCGAAAACCATTGATAGTGATAACAGGCAAACCAACAGCAGGATTATTCTTTTCATAATTTCCTCCAACTCAATTATTACATACCTCTCGGATCATAACAATTCAGTTTTCCATTCTTATAAGTAAGCTTTCTTTTTCCTTTACTCTTACTTTCAGACTATTTTCCGATTTCTTAACGTCCCCATTACCTACAATCACTTCAAGGCTGTTTGAAGGAAGAAGGAAAAGAGGCACTTCCACTTCCCTATCTTCCCCTCTGTTTATTACTGCAACATATGCCTTTCCTTCCACAAAACGGAGAATGGCAAAGGCTTCTTCGTCCAAGCTGATGACAGAGTATGAGGAGAAGCCTAGCCAAGCTTCTTTTCTTGCTTCCCCCATGGCTCTATGGAAGGAAAGCATATCTTCGTCCCATTTCTCTTCTCTCCACTCCATTGGATATCTGGCTCCTTCATTGCTTCCTAGAACTCCGCCAAGGGAGACTTCATCACCATAATAAAGGTTAGGCATACCAGGAAGCATATACTGTGCCATTACTACACCTTTATAGATGCTCCTGTCATAGATCGATTTATCATTATGGAGTCTTGGTGTGTCGTGGGAATCGAAGAGATTCATCTGGAAAAATACGTTTTGGTCGGAGACTGAATCCAAGGCTTCATTCAAAGCCTCAGCCTCCTCTTCCCCTGTCCATGGCTCTTCTTTACCTGCAGTATGACCTGTACCTTCACTTAGGAACCTGTCCCTCTGCCCCATCCAGCTACGAAGAGGTCTTCCTGAGCCATAGTAGTTCATGGTACCGTCCCAGATGTCCCCCTCCATGTATGGCGCAGTGTCATCCCAGTCTTCTCCCACCAGGTATACGTCTTTCTTTACTTTATGTACCTCTTTCCTTACTTCCCTCCAGACTTCCTTGCAAAGCTGGTCCTCATTTCTTCTTCCTACTTCAGGAGCCACATCCAATCTCCAGGCGTCGATATCAAAGGGAGGAAGAAGATATTTTTTCATGATGGAATCAGGATTTCTGTACATATAATCCCTTAATAGAGGGGAAGAATACTTCAATTGGGGAAGGGTCTTTACGTCCTGCCAGCAGGCGACGCTTCCGTCACTATTGAAGTAATAGAAATCGTGTTCATTGCTTTCCTTGTCTTCCCTGGCTTTCTTAAGCCATACGGCATCCAAGCCCGTATGGTTTATGGAGATGTCAAGTATGACCTTTATTCCCTTTTTGTGAAGAACAGACACCATTGACTGTAGGGCTTCGTCTCCACCAAGCTTTTCATCCACATGGGAAAAATCCACAGTATCATATCTATGGACGCTTTTTGATGAAAAGATTGGATTCAAATATACTGCAGACACACCCAAGGACAACAAGTAGTCGACTTTGTCTTCAATACCCTTCAAGTCGCCGTTATAGAAATCGCAGCATCTGCTTTCAATCCAAGGTTTAGGCTCATCTGTCCAATTGGGAGTTGTGACAGATCCTCCGTCAAACTCATACTCCCCGCTTTTTGCTCCTACACTTTTGTCTCCATTGTTAAACCTATCAGGAAATATCTGGTAGCAGGTGGAGGATGCAACCCACTCTGGAGCCTCAAGGGATGGTATGAGGGAGAATCGATTCGTTTGGGATGGCGTGTATCTTACCACACCCTTTTTTCCTACATAATAGCTCTTGTCATCCTTAAAGAAGACAAAGAACCATCTGAACTTTTCTCCGTCACTAGTTGCATTTACAGTAGCTGAATACTTTATCCCGCCATTTATCTCTCCGTCCCTCTCCATTTCCTTCATGAAGACAAGGCCTGTATCTGTGTCGTATTTTAGAAATACGGAATCCGGAGCTTCGGAGAAGGCTACGGAAAGCTTTACTTCTTCTCCTTTTTTGGGAAAAAGAGGAGAAACAAAATCTGAACTGACTATGGAAAACGCTTTAATTCTATTCATATAAATCACCCTGAACTATATTACAGTCCAGGGCGTATTTTGTCATAGGTTAATCGCGTAACCTTACTTCTTTATAAGTTTGAAGAAGTTTTCCTCTGTTTCCTTTGGATCGTTGGTGCAGATCAAATCCAAGACAATACCTTCTTTCTTGTAGAAGTCGATGAGAGGAGCTGTGGATTCATTGTATACTTCCAAACGATGTTTGATGGCTTCAGGTTTGTCATCATCTCTCTGAATGAGGTCTTCTCCTGTCTCATCGTCCTTGCCTTCAACTTTTGGCGGGTTGAAAAGGATATGGTAAGTGCGTCCTGTGCTCTTACACATTCTTCTACCGCTGAGACGCTTGATGATCTCTTCTTCGCTGAGGACAAAGTTAACCACTCCGTCAACCTTGCTCATCTTTGAAAGAGCTTCAGCCTGTGGAATAGTGCGAGGGAAACCATCCAGGATATAACCGTCGGCACAGTCGCTTCTCTTCAGTCTCTCTTCCACCATCTTGATAGTGACTGAATCTGGAACAAGACCGCCAGAAGCAAGAATTGCCTTTACTTCTTTTCCAAGTTCCGTTTCATTCTTTATATTCTCTCTGAACAAATCACCAGTAGAGATGTGAGGAACACCAAGTGCGTTCTTCGCTACAGCTGCAATTGTACCCTTACCTGCTCCCGGAGGGCCAAGAAATACTAGATTCATACCATACCTCTTTTCTTTATCCTAACAAAAACAATTTTTTCGTTAAAGATATTTACAATTATAATAAATGGAATCGCAAAGAAATGAAATATATTATAGATTTTTTAGGGTTCCCAAGGCCCAATACTCATTGAGAATGTCGGGTACTTGGCACTATATTATAAGACAAGGAGACATAGTATGAATAAAATCATCCTTCATGCCGAAGACTTAGACGGCTTTCTTACAGAAGAAGATAAGATCAATATCCAAGATGTACACGCTCTTTATGACAAGAGTCTTGATGCATGCACAAAAATAGATAAGGATCCTCAGGACGAGGCTGCAAAAGATGAACTAAGCGAATCTGCAGCTGAAATCGGTGCCAAGCTTAAGGAAATCTGCTCATCCAATGATAGGATCCACGTTTACTCTTTCGAGACACCCAGGGAACAGCATGGTGAAGCCAGCAGAATCATTGCAAAATTACGTAATCCTGAAACAGGACACGAAGAGTTCCTCTATTATATCCAGAGAGCATATGAATTGATGTTCGCACACTCTTTTGCAGACAAGAACCTGAACAACAAGAGAGCCATGATTCAGATGACACCTGTCACCAATCCTGTCAGAAACTACGCCGTCCATAAGATTCCGGATGTAGATGAACTTGCCCATTCAAGCGTAATGTGCGTCATGTTGAGGGGAGCCCTCCTTCCTTCCATGATCATCAGCAAGGAGTTCCAGGACTACTCCTCGGACGATACAATCACACCTTTCGCCCTGTTTAAGATCAAGAGAGATGAAAGCAAGAAGGAATACAACATGGACTATGTCTTGGATCTCGACAGATCCTTCTTCTCCCTTGAAGCCTTGGATGGCAAGGATCTGATTTTTGCAGACCCAATGAACGCCACAGGCGGTTCCCTTGTTACAATCGTAAAGTATCTTAAGGATCATGGAGTAAAACCAAGATCAATCAAGTTCATCAACGTAATCTCAGCTCTTAAGGGTGCCTTGAGAATCACCAGGGCCATTGAGGAAGCCGAGGTATATACACTATGGATGGATCCAATTCTCAACGAACAGGCCTATATCCTTCCAGGTTTGGGTGATGCAGGGGACAGACTTAATGGTGTGGACAAGGGGCCGGAGCCAAGAAACATGATCCAGCTTATTGCAGACTACGGCTCGAACATCGTCAACCTTTATCGCGACCAGGTAATCGAAATTGAAAAGACTGTACTTAATTAGTATCGTCATACTTCTATCCCTTTTACTATTTTCCTGCCAGACGGAGAAGGATTACTCTTCTCTGTCTGTTGCGGAAAACAAAAAAGGGTTGGAAGCAGCTGAAGTCTATGAAGAATTCCTCTCAAAAAATGAAGATGAAAAAGTAAGATGGAATTATGTCTACTCTCTTTATGAAGCTGAGGAATATGATGTAGCCCTTGAAGAAATAGATAAAGGTATCGCCCTTTATCCTGATAACATCCGCTTTCTATATATAAAGTCCCTTGTATATCGAAACACCCTATCCCTGGATAAAGAAAAAGAAACCCTTATATGCATTGAAATCCTTAATCCAGGAAACATTGAAGTAAGAAAGAGATTGGTCGAAGTATATGATGCTTTGGGAGAAAAAGAAGAAGCCATAAGGGAGGCCAAAAGCATTCTCCTCTATGACAGCAAGGATCTTGTTGCCCTTGAGTACCTTTCAAGGGACAGTCAATTCTATTCTCTTCTTTATTCATCGCTGAAGCCGGAAGAAGAGAATGCGGCATCAGAAGAAGAGGCTGCCATACCAAACGAAGAAGAGAATTTGGAACCAAGGGAAGAAGAGATCGGGACAGAAAACGGAGAAGAAAACTTCGTCGAACAATAAAGAGAAAAAGAAAGATAATGGCCAGACTCATATTGAGAATGGCCATTTCCATTACTAAAGAAACTTCGCAGTTTCCATTCTTACAAGTCTATCGCACTCTTCGTTTCCTGGAATACCTGCGTGTCCCTTGACCCACTGCCAAGAAACGTTCATTTCACTATTGAGGGCATCCAGCTCGACCCAGTACTCCATATTCTTTACAGGAGCCTTACCACTGGTTCTCCAACCGTTTTTCTTCCACGAAATGATCCACTGGGTTATTCCATTTTTAACGTATTGGCTATCGGTGAGGATGGTTACATCCCTTTCCTCAATACTCTTGGCGTATTTAAGGGCGTTGATTACAGCTGTAAGTTCCATCTTGTTGTTGGTGGTTGCTTTATCTCCACCGCTTCTATACTCTTTGATTTCCCCGTTTTCGCTGACAACAAAGGCCCAGCCTCCAGGACCAGGGTTACCTGAGCATCCTCCATCTGTATATATCAAAATCATCCTCTGACTCCTGTTTTCTTGATTATATGCCATCCAAACTGTGTCCTGACTGGCTTTGAAATACTTCCTGTGCTCATTCTTCTTACAGCATTCTCAAAGGGAGGAACCATCTGACCTTCTCCAAACCATCCCAAATCACCACCCTTCTCTTTACTTGGGCAAGTGGAGTACTGATGGGCAAGGGAAGAAAAGTTCTCGCCGTTTTTCACACGATTATATATTTCCTCGGCCTTTTTCTGATCCTTTACAAGGATATGGCTAGCTCTGAATTCCATTAGTCATCCTCCTTAAGGATCATGGATCTGTAGCTCTTTGTGCATATCTTATCCTTGGAGATGCCGAACTTTGCAAGAAGCTTCAAAAGATGGAACTGAGAATCACTTACATCCTCTTCCGATGAATCAAAAGGAATAAGAATCTCCATTTCAAGGAAGAAGCCCAGGTCATTGACTTCCAATAGTTCGATATGGACATCTTCAATATTCCATTCCCAGCCATTCTTATACTTTCTGAAGTACATCTCGTACCCTAGATTCTCAAAGAAACCAATGGCTTTATCATATTCACCAATGGGAGCAGAGAACTCAAACTCAAGGTTGTTCTCACCATTTTCATTCAAACCGGTCTTTTTGCTGGTGAGCTCCATATTTCCATTGTTATCCCTGATACGGAATGCCTGATGCTTTTCTCCTGGTCTATGGAAGTATTGGTCTCTCTTGGAAACTATATTTCCACTGCCACAGAAGGATTCAATCTTTTCTTTTACGACAGCCCAGTCATCCACATGGGCTTTAAGTTCAACTTCTCTCATTTTACTTCCAAGGGAAAATCATATTCTTCAACGATCTTGGTCCCAAGGTCTCCTTTTCATCATATAGTATTTCTGACCAATCCATCTCTTTTACAGATTTACCTGGATTCTCTTCAAGCCAGTCATATTTCTTCATCAACAGCTTCATCATATCCTGGCCACCGAGCATAAGACCGCACCAACCAGGAAGAAGTCCCATGGTGACCACTGTAAGCACAAGGTCAACAAGGTTGTGAATCATCAACAACAGGGTATATCCAATATTATCCCCTGCAATAAGGAAACACTTTTTCAGTGTTTTGAAGGGACCGTCTCCAGGAAGCAGGTTCATCAATGGGAAGTAATATGGCAGTACAAGCAATAGAAATACAGAGAGCCAAACCATAATTACACCAAAGATGGTACCAACCATATTGTTAAAGGAGAGGTAGAAAGGAATAACAAGGAAATACAAAAGCAAGAGAACCAAAAGGCAAAGAAAGAATACAACCGAATGCCTGAAGTTTCTTCCTACACCCTTCATGAAGGGTCTCCAAACTTCACTCTGATACTCTGACCAATTATATACAACTGCAGCTGTTCCTCCCATTGTCAAGGAAAAGAGAAAGAGGATCAGAATTGCTGCAGGAATGAACAATGCCAAGCTGTCTCCCAGGACGACTATAGATCCAATAAAGAGAAGAAAAATCATGATGTAAATGATATTCTGCAGGACCATTTGTATGAAATTGTCCCAACCATCGAAAAATGCTTTTTTGATATAGAAGCCAAACATAAGAAAAGGATAACCAAAAGTAAGTCATGTGACAACTTGGACTTTGATTTTCACAACAAATACACAAATATTAAGATTGCCTTATCAAAACAGTTTTTTACCGTTTTCATAGATGATTTTGGCAACCAAATGAGTATTGGAACGATTATCTTTACAGCAAACCTATATAGATTGTTCAAAAACTTATTTGAAATTTAGGGAAAATTATATAACTTCCATATTTACAATTCTTTAAATCGATGTTAGATTAAACTCACGGACTTAAATGGTTTCACCAGGTTGCCACAGAAGGGACTGTCCCAGACGTACAGGAGATGTCCTGTATGCGCGTTTAACAAGTAACCCCGATAGAGATCACTCGTCGGGGTATTTTATTTCTCTCTTTTTCCGGGAACTTTCAAAAGGATTATTGTAATGACACAAAAAGCAATGGCTCCGAAAAAGGCTCCAAGACTATCGATCATGACATCCACTACGCTTGGTCCTCTTCCTGCAACAAAGATTTGATGGATTTCATCTGTCATGGCATAGAGCGTCGCAATTATCCAAGGAATGAAAATCATAATCCTTCTATTATTTCTCAGTGAAGAATTTGATGTATAAAAGGAGCCATAGATAGAGAAACTCAAGGCAGCATACTCTGAAAAGTGGGCGATCTTCCTTACAACGAAGGAATACTCACCTATCAAAGACTCTTGCTCTTCTTCACTGAAATTTTTGAAGTCTTCTACAAAGAGAGAAAGAAAGAGCCTTGTGACTCTGGAACTCTTGGAACCTGATTCTTCACCTGTATC
>JALFRH010000159.1 GCA_022785155.1 Spirochaetales bacterium | reverse complement strand
GGTGTCTGAATACGCCACACTCCCTTTCTCTCCAAAGAGGAGAGGATGAAGTCATCTTCATCGGCTCTCTTCATTGCGTCTATGACTCTTATTCCAGGAATGGCCCCGTTATATTTTTCAGCAGCTTCAAGACACCGGACTATGGTGTTTTTGTCTACAAAGGGCCTTGCCCCATCATGGATGGCGATCAGAGAGTAGTCTGAGAAAGAAGACAGGAAACTCATGGCATGGGATATGGATTCCGTCCTGGTTTCTCCTCCCTGGATGAAATATAGAGGTATCTTTCCATCCGTCTTTCCCAGTCTCTCCCTCATTTCATCCTCTCCCCCTTTGGGGACGGTGATGACAATATGCTTTAACTCCGGGAAGGGAAGAAAGGCGTCAAGGGCCATTCTTATTACGCTCTTACCCCCGATCAGGGAGTATTCTTTCTTTTCTCCATCCTTACCGTTATTGAATCTTTCGCTTCTACCTGCCGCTGTTATAATAAGTGCAAAATCTTTAGACATTTTCTAGTCTGGAAAAAACTATCCTTCTCATCTCCCTGTTGTCTTTATCCAATACTACAGCAGATTCGTCAAGAAGGCGAGATAGGGCGGTGTCATAGAGCT
This sequence comes from Spirochaetales bacterium, assembly GCA_022785155.1. Taxonomy (GTDB): domain Bacteria; phylum Spirochaetota; class Spirochaetia; order Sphaerochaetales; family Sphaerochaetaceae; genus Ornithospirochaeta. The sequence goes on along the minus strand of JALFRH010000159.1, from coordinate 4,513 downwards.
TTTTTTCCATAGTAGGCAGGACCTTGGTCTTCTGTCTTCTGTATAAGTGGTTCACCACCATTGCAGAACCCTCCAAGGTTCCTTCCTTCAATAAGACCTGGTTTTCATTCAACCTTTGTTTCCAGTCCTGGGAAATCTTCTGGGAGTTGTCTGAGAGAAGGGATAGAGCCTTCTCTACATTCTCCTTGGTCTCGAGGTGCCTCAGGCCCAGCTGGGAAGCCTTGTCCTCTGGAACAAGTACAGTTGAATTATCTGAAAAAGATTCCAATTTAATGTAGAAAGCGCCGTTTCTTTCTTCTTTCTCTGTGATTTTGCATATTCCAAAAGATGGGTAAACAACCATTTCCCCTACATTGAATTTTTTAGATAATTCTGTGTATTCCATATATTTATATCTATCAGAAAAAGGCAAATTAGTCAAAAGAGGAAAATGAAAAGAAATTAGTTTTTATACATTTTGTCAGTTTGCCTTAGACTACAATACCCTCTTTCTTGTTTTCTTTGACATGGCATTGATGTTATAATGAAGCCATGGAACATAGAGAAAGAAAAACCGGCGTTCTTCTCCATATAACATCACTTCCATCACAGTATGGTGTGGGTGATCTTGGAGATGAAGCTTATAAGTTCGTAGATTCAATCAGTGACAAAGGAATATCCCTGTGGCAGATTCTGCCCACAGGCCCTACAGGCTTCGGTGACAGCCCTTATGCAGCCAGATCTGCTTTTGCAGGCAACGAGCTCTTCATTTCACCAAAGGCCCTTTATCTGAAGGGATGGCTGGATATAGACGACGTCTTGGTAAAGGCGAATGAAAACGAAAGAGTCGACTATGGAGAGGCAAGAAAACTGAAGATGCCGATGCTCTTCAAGGCTGCTGCAAACTTCCTGACCAAGGGTGAGAAAGAAGACCTGGAAGACTTTGCTGCATTTAGGAAAGAAGAGGGTTGGTGGCTTGAAGACTATGCTCTCTTTCAGGCCCTTTGTGCAAAATATAATGATTCCAGATGGTTCAGCGTATGGCCTAAGGATCTCAGGATAAGAGAGAAGAAGGCTATGGACAAGGCCAGAAAAGAGCAGAAGAGTCTTGTGGACATATATTGTGTCCTCCAGTATTTCTTCTATACCCAGTGGGATAAGCTCAAGAAATATGCAAATGAAAAAGGTGTGGAGATTGTGGGGGATATCCCGATCTTCGTGGCTTCCGACAGCGTAGACGCTTGGACCAACACCAATCTTCTGCAGTTTGATGAAAACTGTGTCCAGGAGGCATCTGCAGGTGTTCCACCTGATGCCTTCTCTGCCACAGGCCAGCTTTGGGGAAATCCTCTCTACGCTTGGGATGAGATGGAGAAAGATGGATATGACTGGTGGATCAAGAGGATCAAGGCTAACTTCAGGCTTGCAGACATCATCAGAATAGACCATTTCAGAGGATTTGAAGCCTATTGGAGAGTTCCAAAGGGTGAAGATACCGCCATGAACGGTGAGTGGATCAAGGGACCGGGACAGAAGTTCTTTGATAGAATAAAGGAAGTATTTGGCTCCGACCTTCCGATCATCGCAGAAGACCTTGGAGTGATTACACCTGAAGTCGAGGCCCTTAGGGATGACAACCATCTTCCTGGTATGAAGATCCTTCAGTTCGCCTTCGGCTTCGATGATGAAGGTGAGTTCGATACCACCAACGAGTATCTGATCCACAACATCGGGGAAGTGTCTGTCGCTTATACAGGCACCCACGACAACAACACTACTATCGGTTGGTACAATTCCCTTGATGACAGGACCAAGGACGTCATCAGAAGATACTTCGAGTGCAGTGACAACGAAGTATTGTGGAAAATGATCAGAGCCCTCCTGATGAGTAATGCCATGTATGTAGTATTCCCTATGCAGGATATCCTGGGACTTGGGGAAGAGGCCAGAATGAACGTACCGTCAACCTGTGGCACTTCCAACTGGTCTTGGAAGATGAGGAAGGAAGATATAACATCTCCTAGCCTTGAAGGCATCAAGTATTATTCAAAGCTTTACGGTAGGTCAAAGTGAACATAATCCTCTTTGAAAAAGGCGAAAGGCACTTTGATTGTAAAGATGAAAGATTTCTGCATATAAAGAAAGTCCTCCACATGGGAGTGGGGGACTCTTTCCATGGGGGCGAAATCAACGGATGGGAAGGTAAGTGCAGAATCGAAAACTTTGATTCTGATGGCCTTGATTTTGCCTTCACTCCCGTTTCAGATACCTCAGCTCTCCATCCCCTTACAATGATTGTGGCCCAGGTCAGGCCTATATGTATGAAACGAATCCTGAGAGAGGCGGTATCCTTGGGAGTGGGAAGGCTCATTCTTCCTATCTCTGATTTAGGTGAGAAAAGCTATGCCTCCGCTTCCTTATATACTGAGGGTGAATATAAGTCCATTCTCCTTGACGGAGCCATGCAGAGCGGTAAGACCGGAGTAAGTGAGTGCTTTGTGGTGAAAAGCGTCGAAGAGGCCATAGAGAAGGCAGGGGAGGGCGAGAGACTTCTTTTGGACAACGTCATAGGCTCTTCCCCCCTTTCTTCTTTGGACTTGAAAAATAAGAGCGTGATACTTGCCATAGGCCCGGAAAGAGGCTGGTCCGAAAGAGAGAGGAAACTCTTTCTTTCCTCTTCTTTCTCTCCTGTTTTGATTGGAGATAGGATTCTACGCACTGAGACGGCTGCAGTGGCCGCTCCTTCCGTTGCCTTGTCGAGGATGGGATTATTATGAATGAAGAAACACTTTCCCTTATATGGAGCCGCAGGTCCATAAGAGACTTTGAAAGAAGAGAGATAGAGAAGGAGACAGTGGACAAGCTGAAAGCCATGACTCTCCGCGCCCCCAGCGCAGGGAACATGGAGATGTACTCTATATTGGAAGTGGTGGACCCGGAGAAAAAGAGAAAACTAGCCGATATCTGCGATGGCCAGAGAATGATAGAAAAAGCTCCCCTTGTTTGGATCTTTCTTTGTGACATGGATAAGTGGGAAAGATACTTCAAGTTCTCCAGAAGCCCTGAGAAGTTTGATATACCGCTTCCGGAAGCTGGAGCCGGAGACCTTCTTTTGTCCTTTGAGGACGCTGTGATCGCAGCTCAGAACAGCGTCATTGCTGCCGAGGCCTTGGGCTTGGGTTCCTGCTATATAGGGGATGTATTGGAAAACGGAGAAAAGCTTGTGGAGCTTTTTTCTCTGCCAAGACACGTGATCCCTGCCTCAATGGTCATTTATGGATATCCGAAATCAAAGGAGAGATACCAATCTACTCCTCGCCCTGACATCAACTCCTCCATCTTTATGAAAGATATTTATAAAGAGAGAACCTTTGAGGATCTGGAAGAGGAATATAAGGGGCATGGAGAATACAACAGGGAACACAAAAGAACCCCATTTAATGGTGAAGGCACTGTAGCCGATGAGTATTATGGGCGGAAGTACACCTCATCCTTTATGGCTGAAATGAATCGATCTGCCCTGTATTACATAGAGCGATACCTGAAAAGAGAATAGTCAAATGGATTTCGTCACCTAATGGCGTCGATTCTGGATAGATAAAATCTCTTCATATCCATTTCAAACTCTTTATCACAGGAGTACTCTCTCCCCAGGGTCTTCATCCATAGTGATGGATCCTCCATACAGAGGTAGAAGAATATGTTATCCTGGTATTCTTTGGGAAAAGAAGAGTATATGTGCCTGAACATCTTCTCTTTCTTATCCAAAGGGTATGAATACTTACCTGCAGCCTCCGTCAGCTCCATTTCCAGCACCTTGCTTTCAGCCCCCATTTCCCTGAGTCTCTTTATTACGGCTTTGGTAAAGGTAAGTGTTCCGATTCCTATCAGGAGAATATCGGAAGGGGAGAAGCGTGAAGTTATCTCATTTACTACAGTCTTATACTCCTCTTCCCAGCCCTTGAAATAGAACATTGGGTGGATATGGAAGCCTACAAGGTTTCCATTGTCCCTTGCCCTCTCTGCATCCTCCAACCTCTCGATGAGGGACGCTGTAAAGTGCTCTTCCTTCTCAATGATGGTTGGGGCGTTGAGAGACCAGGTGAAAACCATGTTCTTAGGCCAGGGACGGTCAAATACATCCCGTTTTGCCTTGCTTTTCAATTCAATTACTATATTGGGATGGCTCAATGCAAAGTCAGATAGTGCCGACAGTGTGCCATAGTCGTCACCAAGAAGAAGGGAGTCCGAAGCCTGGCCTGTGCCTATGTGCCATACATCATCATCTATTTCCATAGCCTTCAGCTTCTCTTTGAGGTTTGAGACTATCTTTATTTCATTCTCGTTATAGAAGGCCTGGATGGAACAGTAGGAGCAGCCGAAGGCGCATTGCATTACAGCGTCCAATGTCCTGAGTTTACAGCATCTGGTCTTTTCTCCGTCCACAGGACAGGGACAGCGGGAAAGAACCAGCTTCTGGTCCTCTGTAAGGGCCTTTATCTTGGGGTTCTTCCTTATTTCCGGGTGGAAATTA
>JALFRH010000085.1 GCA_022785155.1 Spirochaetales bacterium | reverse complement strand
CCATCACCCTATCCTCCCTTTCAGGAAGCTCATTTAAGGGCCAAGACAACGAGTACAACATCGAATATTATATATAGTGACAACTCTCCCGCCTGGATTTTATAAATTCCTAGGCCTCATTCTAAGAATGGGGCTGTATTTCCTCTCCAATTCAAGATTTATAGATAAAGATTGATGTCTCATGGAATTAGAACGGAAAGGGTTCTTGACAATACAATCCACTTGCTTTTCTTTCTAAAAAAACTAAGAAAATATGTTGTCTATTCCTTTTCTACCATCTATAAATCAATTGAAAAAAGGAACCCCTTCAAAAGGGCCAGTGATTCTATCCACTCTACACTGTCCTTATAGTCGTAATAGTATTCTGGATGGAACTGAATGCCGAAGGCAGGAGCAGAGAATGGAATCTCCATCGCCTCCACTATTTCCCCCTTATAAGCCAGTGGTTTTACTCTCCCCATTGAGGATGCATCCAAAGCCTGATGATGCGAAGATGCAACACAGTGTAGGGAAAGGGAAGAGAGGAACGAGTCCCCGACTATGGAAATTGAATGGAATGTATATCCTCCATCCTCACTCCTATGCTCGTATCCATATTGGCCCTTATCCAAGAAATACTCTGGTAAATCGATTATTAAAGAAGCTCCTGAATATACTGCAAGAAGCTGCATACCTCGACATATTCCCAATACTGGTATGCCCATTTCATCCGCCAGACGCAGAGTAAGGAAATCGGAAGCATCTCTATCAGGATTGTAGATGGGATCATCAGAAAGATAGTCACTTCCGTAGAAAAAAGGAGAAATATCCTCTCCTCCGGTGAATACTATAAGATCCACGTCATCAATTCCTTCGGGTGCGTTTATTTTATCCGTGTTTTTAATAATATCCACAGCTTCCTCATTCAAAGAGAAGTCGTACTGGAGATATTCGTCACTGATGGTTCCGTCCTTATAGTAGCAAAGATCCGAGGTTGTGGTTTTATCCAACAAAACGACTTCCACCCCAGCTTCTTCAATGTATCCCTCTATCCGTTTATAGGCAGCAGAGGAAGTATCATTCCTCCATGATATTCCCACTGTAGTCTTATTTTCGGTAGAGGAAAAAACAGGAATGGCGATACATAAAAGAATTGAAAACAAAAGAATCTTATTCTTCATTTCTTATCCTTAAAAAAATGATACATAATGCGACTAGAATTACTATGGACATAAGTGCCAGAGAAATAGATATAACAAGAAAAGTATAGTCTACAGAGGGTGAATAGTCTTCCGGAAATGGTGAAAGGTCAAACTCCACACCATACTTTTCAGAAAAACCCTTTGAATCAAGAAGGTTCACTACAGGGACTTTTTCATCCAGGTATTCATATACAAGACCTCTTCCCTCTCCCTCTGGGATATTATCCATCTCCTCCACCAGCCCCACCGGAACAGAGAACGAGTATGTACCGTTTCCAATATTCACCGGAGCACCGCCTACATTTACAAATAAGTCTACGTCTCCAAATAGCTCCAGTCTTTCTTTGACTGAGGTCTCATAGTCCAAAGGATTAATCAAAAGGCATCCTCTTTTTTCCGCTTCCTTTCTACATATCTCCAGGCTGAATTCCTGAGTATTCTCAAAAAGTATCCCTTCCATTACACTTCCACCCATGTCATCCTTGTAACCTCTGGATACTGCAAGAAGCTCATACTCTACCAGGCCACTATCTTTGGCGTCTCCCGCAATATCGAAAATGTTATATTCCGGACGAGTCGCTCCATACATACTGGATCCCAAAGAAAGAATAAGGCGGACATTCAACTTCATTTCAGTAGCAGCAGATAGAACTGCAAGCAAAAAACCAGGATAGGACCCACTGGCACCGACTGCTATGGTATCACCCTCCTTGAGACCAGAAGATACGAACATTTCAACACAAGCGGAAGCAGACATAGGATTGAGGGTACTACGTTTTTCCCTTTCATCTCCGGGAGTGGATGTCAACTCTGTAAACTCAGGACCGACGAGGCCTGTTGCGTTTATATCTTCATCTACAAACTCTATTCCTCTGTCGATCATCCTATGCTTGAGGTAATCCTCAAGGGTGGCCATTCTCTTTGCAGAATTGGCAGAAAGGGTCTTGCAACTTTTTTCAGAACAATAAGAATTAAAGAAGACTATAGAAAAGAAAAGTGCTATAACTGCCAAAGAAAAAAAAGCAAAGAATCCTATAATCCTTATTATTCTCTTCATTCCAACTCCTTTCCCACTTTGATTAATGGTACTCCCTAAACACCAATGAAACACTCTTTTTTTGCTGACAAAAGGCGAAAAAGTGAAATAATGCGGCGTTATTAATTCCATTATTATAACCCTGTTTTTAGAGTGAAAAAATATACAGAACATCTGTATATAAACAAAATAAAATCCTTAAAAAATGTTGCAAATCTTTAATTTAACTACACTTACTTACAAATAAACAACAAGAATTAGCTCAAAATACTATAACTTGTTTACCTTACAAGCAAAATATTGCTAAATTGTTGCATTTTTTATACATTCGCCAATTTATTTTTTGCAAACATGATTCCTTCCCCAAAATTAGTGGCCTATTACTTCAGTTTTCCTCAATAACAACAAACTGCAACATTGAGTTTTCCTCAATAATATTTCGTTTCATTTAGTTATACAAAAGTTTTAAAAAATATATTGCGTTTTACAAAAGATAATGTAACATAGCTTTGTTATTGGGATTTTTTCCCAAAATCATCAACAAATTAATTAAGGAGAAAGATTATGAAAAAGCCGGTTATCGTTGTGCTTCTTGTTGCACTCATCTTAGTCCTTGCTCCATCTACTCTGATGGCAAAGATTAGTGGAGATCCACTCCAACAATATAAAACTCCTTTCCTCCTCACATCAGGTGGACAGGGTGCGGGTTCCAAGATGCTTAGACTTTTGATCAACCAGACAAAGAAATTCTCATATGGTGAAGACGCAGACTTCTTCCTTGAAGATGAAACTCCTGCTAGATACGGCTTCATCGACAGTGGCAAGTACAAGGCACTTGTCGTAGTCATGTCTGTAACAGAAAAGGGTCTCGGAGCTTCCGGAATCACAATCGAAGATGAAATCAACTTCCTTAAAGAAGTGGTGAAGAAGGCAAAGGCTCAGAACATGCCTATCATTGCAGTCAGCATGGAAAAGGATGCCAGAAGCAAGATTTCCACAAACGGAAACGAAAGAGTAATCGATACAATCTGCCCTGAAGCAGACTGGATCATCTCAATTGCAGACAACAACACAGATGGCAGATTCACAGATCTCGGAAAGAAATACGGAATCCCTGTGACAATCGTCGACAAGCCTCTGGAACTCGTTAAGGTTCTTCCAGACATCTTCGTAAAGTAATAATTGGAGAGAAATACATGTCAGTAACATCTTTGACGCTTATTCTGCTGATCGTGATGATCGTTGCATTCGTCCTCAGCAGCATCAAGCTGAAGTCGCCGGATATCTCCATGGTTGTGGCGGCAGTAGTAATCGCCATTGTGGGTACATTCATGTTCCCCGACCTTGGTAACCCCACGAGATATCTGGTGGAAGGGTTGTTCGTCAACCTTGACCTTGCAATGCTCTTCATTGCAGCGTCACTCTTTGTGAACATCTACGCTCACTCAGGCGCCATTTCCACAATCACCAGGGGAATCGTTGAGAAGATCCACAACAAGTGGCTTCTTATGAGCATCATGGGTATCCTCATGCTCATTCCTGGTGCTCTCACCGGCGCAGGTAGCGTATCAATCTTCGTCCTCGGCGGGATTGTCGATACAGTCCTGGAATCTCTGGGAATCAGCAAGAAGAAGAGAACAGTCTTCATCTTCTTCTTTGCCATCATGTCCGCAGCAGCTCCACCGATCAACCTCTGGACCATGCTTATGACAGCCCAGGCAAACATGCCTTATGTAGGATTCACATGGCTTTTGTTGGTACCGATCCTTATTGCCAGTGCAATTTGTATCGTTTTCATCGGCTGGGGTGCTGAGCCTACAGATAGAGAAGAAGTCTTGAAGAAGATTCCGGAAAAGACACAGGGAATGACATGGTGGAGAATCCTTCTTCCTATCGCTACAATCGTAGCTCTCTTCCTTGTATCACTTTATTTCCCATGGAATATTCCAGTACTGGGACTCCCATTGATGTTCGTCATCGCAGCAGTAGTAGCATTCCTTTGTGACCCTGTAAAAGCTACAGGAAAACAGTGGTTGGGAATACTCGACGGAACAATGGAACAGGTCTTCCCTCTTGTCGCAAACGTACTCTCAATCGGCGTATTGCAGAGCGCAATGGCTGCAACAGGAGTCAGAGGCCTCATCGGATCTACATGTGTCGGACTTCCACTGGTACTTATCTACTCCCTCATCCTCATTGTGGGACCGATCTGCCAGGGATGTTTCAACTACGGATGTTCCGTGGTTCTGGGCGGACCTCTTATCTTTATGTTCAACACAATGGGCATGGACGTAACCGTCATCTGTGCAGCCCTTTCCCTCATTTTCCCGATTGGAGACTGTCTGCCTCCATCAAGAATTGTCGGAAGACTGGCATGCGAAGAGACAGGCTACAAGGAATCCTACATGGGCTTCCTCAAGACAGCCCTGGTACCAGTTCTTGCAATTGGTCTCATCGCAGTATTAATGATTGTGAAACCTATCTGGTTCACATTCCTTTACTAAGGGAGGATATAAGATGGTATTCATGGAAAACCTCATCCATATCCTGTATTTCGTAATGGCAGGGCTCATTGGAGCCAGCTTTCTGAAGAGTTTCTTCAAGAGGAAGAAAAACAACGGCATCGTATTCGACATCATGTATGCATACTGTCTTATTCCTTTCCTCCTCAGGATTCTCTACATCAAGTGAGGACAGGGTAATGGAAAATACAAAGAAAAATCTGATAATCAAGATTGTCATCCTTGTCTTGGCCCTGGCAATCGCTGCTGTAGCGGCAGTGGACTTCTGGACACTGAGACACTACAAGGAAAAAATCGTCACTTCCCCATACCTTACTGAAGTGAAATGGTTCAGCGACTATGTTCCTTCCCTGAAGAACACATGGCTGGATACCCCAGTATTCATCTTCGACAGTGGTGTCGAAGGCGGAACCGTATTCCTCAACGGATGTCCTCACCCTTATGAGCCGGCTTCAACTATGGCAGCCTACCTCATGATCGAGAACCTGGAGATTGAGAAGGGAAAAGTAATCATCGTTCCAAGATGTAACTTCTCCGGAAGTACGGAAGGTATGGCAGGAGATGCCTACCCAATGTTCTTCTCAGTTGAAACAGAATGGGGCGAAGAGAAGTACAAGATCGGAGACAGATACACCAACCCTCTGGACCAGTGGCCTGATCCGTTCACATATGTAAACTACCCCAGCGGACAGAACCTCGCTTACCAGGACATCAGAAACCTCAACAGAACTTATCCTGGAAGGGAAGATGGAACAATCAGTGAGCGTGCTGCTTATGCAGTTTTGGAAATCATCCGCAATGAGAACGTAGACATCGCAATCGATATGCACGAGGCAGAGATTCTCTACCCTGTTACATCCACTTATGTTGCACCTGCAAAGGTCCTGGACAGAGATCACTTCCTGGAGACAGGAGAGATGGTCTATGTGGAACCAGAGGAAAGCTCACTGGATATCGCAATGATGGCCGCAATGAACATAGATCAGTTCCTTATGAAGTGTTCTGCATCTCCTAATACCCTCCATGGTCTCTCCCACAGAGAGTGGGCAGACTGGTCGGATGCCCTGACATTCCTCATGGAGACACCTGAAATCTTCATCGACAAGATTACAGGACCGAGAACAGAAGACCTTATGTACACTGGTTCTGACGAGTTCCTCCAGAGAGTCACAGACAAGGGTCTCACCTACTTCCCATATGAAATGGAGTTCGGTACTCCGATGTGGTACAGAGTCGGAAGACACCTTTCCGGTGCAATGGAAATCATCAACTGGGCAGGTCTCTTCTATCCTGAAAAGGAATGTATCGTTTCCTGGCCTCTTTATGACGAAATGGCGGAAATCGAAGAACAGGGAATCGACAGTGTCGGTTATTTCCTGAAGAACCCTAATGCTCCTGAGAATAAGGACAGGGTATTTACAGTCTACTACAAGCCTGTAGACAACAATTGACAAGTGAATGTCGGGGGAGAATCCCTCTCCCCCGTCTGGATAAGAAAACAGCTTACTATTTAAGGAGTGGCTTATGAAAAAACGTATCGCAATTACAGTGCTCTTACTCGTCTGTTTCGCTATGCAGAGTGTATTTGCCTGTTTCATCACCGGAGTTGGAAGACTCGCTTCCACCGATGGTTCGACCATGACTTCACACACATGTGACAGCACAGGCGACGACCTCAGACTCTGGCTCATTCCTTCTATGGAAGAAGGCTCAGAGAGAGACGTCGTAGTAAGCGGAAGAAAGGATGCCGACTACTCCAACTTCCCTGAGGTGAAAGACTACGGTTCAAGAGGAATCGTCATGGACACCTATGTCAACGATAAGGACACATACCAGTATCTCCATGCAATGTATTCATTTGCCAACGAGAAGGGTGTCACAATGAACGAATCCACATGCGGCTGGACAACAGAGCAGCGCACTATTCTCGGAGAATATGAAGGTATCTGGGACTGCTACATGCTCCAGGATGCCGCCCTTGAGAACTGCGCAACAGCCAAGGAAGCTGTAGAGTTCATGGGTGCAAAGATCTCCGAACAGGGTTGGAACGGCTGGCCGGAATGTATCATCATCGCTGACGGAACAGACCTTTGGGCATTTGAAGCTTATGGCGGAAACATGTGGTGTGCATTCAGAGTACCAGATGATGCATTCTTCTTCTGTGCAAACCGCTGCAGAATCGACTTCTGGGAAGAAAACAGCGACACATACCTTGCTGATCCAAACATGAAGCAGTTCGCTCTCGACACAGGTCTCTGGAACGGCGAAGGCGAATTCAGACCTTGCCAGGTTTTCGCAGCTGGAAACAACTCCTTCTCATGCGTAGGTAGAGAGTGGAGAGCAGTATGCAACATAGAAAACGAATACTCAGAAGCATTCAGAGCAAATGAAGATCTCGCCCTCACAAAAACACCGGACGATGACTTCCCACTCTACCTTATTCCTACAGAGAAGATCTCCGTCCAGACTATCTTCGACATCTGCGGCGACCACTACGAAGGAACAAAGTATGACAACACAAAGAGTGCTTATGCAGGCATGTATGGTAACCCTTACTCAGGTTCCTACGAATACAGACCTACAAGCGTACCACAGTGCACATACTTCCAGATTTCCAACGTAAAGGCATGGCTTCCTGAAGAAGTAAGATGTCTCGTATGGTTCGGTTGGGGTGCTCCAAGCACAACATACATGACTCCTGTCTTCGCTTCCCAGACTGAGCTTGCTGACCACTTCGGTCGTGGAACAAGATATGAATATGATCCTGAATCAGGATGGTGGAACGAAGCACTTGTACAGACAGCTGCTACACTCAACTATGCTGATGCAATCCAGGTCATCAGAGATCTCAGAGATCCTATTATGGAGACTCAGTACGAAGTTACATTTGCAGTTCAGAATCAGGCCGCAAAGATGATCAAGAACGGCCAGAAGGATGCTGCTATCGATCTTCTTACAACATATGCCAACGGACAGGCTGAGATGTGGTTCGATCTCTATGATGAACTCAGCGAATATCTGCTCTCCAGATATGTTGTCGGCAGAGTCGAAATGAAGAAGGCTCCAATCCTCCATCCAGAATGGTGGAGCAAGGTCCTCACTTCCGTCTCCTACATCCAGAAGTAATCTGGGAAGGAAAAGTATATGAAGAAAGCAACAAAAGTTTTAGCAATCGCTCTTGCCATCATGTTGGTGGCAGTACAGGGAATCGCAGCATGTACAGTCTTTGCAGTAGGCAAGGGTGCAACAGTTGACGGATCCACAATGGCTACACACTCATGCGACTCTACTTCAGATGACCTCAGAGTATGGCTCATTCCATCCATGCCAGAGGGAACAGAAAGAGATGTCGTCCTCGACGGCCGCGCCGGTGCAGATTATTCCAATTTCCCTGAAGTCAAGGATTATGGAAAAAACGGTATGGTCCTCGACACATACACAACAACAAGGGACACAAACCAGTATCTCCATGCAATGTATTCCTTTATGAACGAAAAGGGTCTTGCAATGGGTGAATCCACATGCTCCTACGACAGAAACAGCGAACAGGGCAAGAAGGTCAGAGCAGCTTTCGACGGAAAGGAAGGCATCTATGACTGCTACATGCTCCAGGACATCGCTCTTGAGAACTGTGACACAGCCAGAGAAGCTGTCGAGTTCATGGGCGCTCTCGTAACAGAGTATGGCTGGAACGGCTCAGCTGAGTGTATCGATATCTGTGATGGTAACGAAGCATGGGTATTTGAAGTCTACGGCGGAAACATTTGGGTTGCAGCAAGAGTTCCAGATGACTCCATCTTCGTAGCAGCAAACAGAGCAAGAATCAACTTCTTCGTTGAAAACGATCCAGACAACTACCAGTATGCACCTGGAATCAAGGAATTCGCTATTGAGAACGGCCTTTGGGACGGACAGAGCGACTTCATCCCTTGCTTCACATTCGCACCATATCCATACAGACCATACTCCACAAGAAGAGAATGGGTTGCAATGATGTCTCTTGATCCTACTCTCAACCTCGATCCAGAGGAAAAAGACACAGACCGCAACTGGCCTTGCTTCGTCAAACCTCAGAACAAGGTTACTGTCCAGGATATCTTCAACATCTACGGAAACTACTATCAGGGCACAGAATATGACGTTACAAAGTCCATTTGGGGCGGACAGTTTGGTGATCCTCTCAACCCTGCACAGGACTTCACACAGAGAGCAATCAACAGCTACAGATGTACATATCTCCAGATCGCTCAGGTCAACGCTTCCCTTCCTGAAGAAGCAAGATGTCTCGTATGGTTCGGTTGGGGTGCTCCAAGCGTAACTTACCTCACACCGCTCTTCGGTTCCCAGACTTCTCTCCCAGAGCACTTCGGCAGAGGCGTCAGAGCAGACTACGACAGAGAATCCGGTTGGTGGAATGAAGCAGTTGTACAGCAGCTCTCCAGAATCAACTACACAGCAGCTATCGAAGATGTAAAGGCAGCTAGAGACGGAAAGATGACAGTGCAGTTCGCACAGACAGCAGCTATCCAGGAAGTCGCAGCATCTCTCATCGGCATGGGCAAGACAGAAGAAGCAGTGGCTATGCTTACCAACTACTCCAACATGCAGTCCAAGATGTGGTTCAACACCTATGAAGAACTCGCTGACACTCTCCTCTCCAACTATATGCAGGGATCTGTCAAGGGCAATACATGGGGCCTCAAATACACAGACTTCTGGAACGAGCTTTCTGCCTCTGAATGGGGACAGTACAAATAAGATCCAATAGGTTCTGCCCTTTTGGGCAGGACCACCCCTCAAGGAGAAATATAAATGAAAAGAATAAAGATGATTTCCGTACTTATCGTGGCCCTCACCCTCTGTCTTGTGGGATGTGCATCCCTTGGCTCCGGCGAACCAGTTAAAGCGGAAGCAAACTACAGCCTCGTGGGGTATGACTATGTCTTCCAGCTCGACGGCGACACTGTCCAGTTCAAATTCCTGGACATCTTCAGCACCGAAGAGATTGAAGCAATGGCAGCTGAGCTTATGACAGCAGTTCCTAACGCTGTAGAATACTCATATCCTCAGCCAGGCAACATAACAATCAAGGCTGCAAAGAACATTTCTGAAGCAGATTTCGCTGCTTTCGTCGAGAAGGCGGAGGCAATGATCTACTCCATGATCTACTGATCATTGTAGATTCATGAGGGGTGCTCCTGAGGGAGCACCTCTTCTATTATTTCCTGCCCTATTCCATGGTAGTCTTTAAAGTGATAGTCTATTTCTAGAGCGTACATATGATTATTGTCTTCATATTATTTCTATGTCTATTGTTATACGGAGCAGCTGAGTATCGCTGCCACAGAAATAATATCGATAAAGTTCCTCTGAGAATTCTTGTAAATGGAACAAGGGGCAAAACCACCGTCACCAGAATAATTGCATATTGCCTCCAAGGCAACGGAATCAAAACAATGGCCAGAACCAGCGGAAGCAGTCTGGAGATCATTCATTGCGACGGAAGTGTCGAGAAATTGCAGAGAAAGAGAAACCCACGTATTCTTGAGATGATCCCCTTCTTCCGTTTGGCAAGAGAAGAAAACGCCGAAGCCGTAGTAATTGAATGTATGGCTCTTCAGGAAGAAAACCAGAAGACCATCGCCGACACCTTGGTGCGGCCTGGAATCGTAGTCATGACAAATACATTCATAGACCATGTCCCTGAAATGGGAAATACTCTCTCCGAAACTGCTTGGGTCCTTTCAAGAAGCGTCCCCAAGGGAGGAATACTCTACACGACGGAAGACTACTACGACAACTTCGGCTTTGAAATAAGAAAAGTAGATACAGATACCATTCCTCCCGAGTCATCCATTCCCATTCATGCTTCTTCATGGGCCATAGCAAGAAAGGTTCTAATGGATTTGGGAGTCAAGGAAGATATTATTGCCTCTCAATTGATGAAGATTCCACCAGACATTGGGCTCATGAAGGAAATGAAGGGAAAAAAGGGCTCCATCCTCATTCCATCCTTCAGCGTCAATGACAAAGAGTGCATGGCCATGACCATAAGGGAAGAAATAGATAAGCATCCCACCCTCAAGCCCATCATAGTTTTCAACAACAGAAAGGACAGGGAACATAGGATCAAGCTACTTAAGGAAGTATTGATGGAGTGGGAAGAAGAAAAGAGGCCCATGGTTGAAATAATCGGGGAATACAAAGGAAAAGTATCCTTCTACTTCAACAGAAGAGGAATCGAGGCTTTCCCCTCTTCTGTGGAAGATTTGACGGAGAGGATTGAAAACGAGAGAGATACACTCTTTATCGGAGTCGGAAATATAAAAGGAGACGGAGAAAAACTAATGGCGTCTCTCATGGAGGAAAACTGATGCTCTATTCCACTGTTGCACTAAGTGTAATTATAAGCTTCCTTACCACTGAGCTTACAGGACTCCTTACAGGAGGAATGATCAGCGCCGGCTACCTTGCATATTGGTTCGGGGAGCCCATGAGGATAGTCTCCACCCTCCTTATGAGTATACTTATTGCCCTGATAATGCGCGTTTCAAGACATTTTCTTATTCTCTATGGAAGACGACGCTTCATGCTTTCCATCCTCCTATCCATCTTTGGAGTGTACTTGGTGGAGAAGTCATATTTCTTAGTTTCAGAGTTTTCCTTCGATATGAGGATCATTGGATACATAATCCCCGGCCTCATAGCTTCAGACATGGAAAAACAGGGCATATTAAGGACAACCCTTGCCCTTTCTGCAGTAACAATTGTAGTAAAGCTACTCTCTCTTCTAGGTGGCATATTATGAAGCATAAGCCTTTGAAGATCAGAAAAGCGTACCTTTTATCCATATTGGCTATTTTGGCCTTAGGCATATTCCTGACTCTCTTTCTTGCCCATTATGAAGCAAACGAGTATGAGGAAGCACAAAGAAATGCCGCCGCCAGAATGGAAAGGGCTGAAGCATACATCAAGAAAAGCATACTTGACAAGGGATTCGCAATTGAGGAGACGGATATCAATAGGACTGGCCTATTAGGTCCTGAATTTACCGAGCTTACATCTACTCCCGGAGAAGAAGGAGCCAAGAGAAGCACACTGAACCCGGAATTTGCTGCAGTAATGGTAAGATATTTCCATGAAGCAGGACTCAAGGAAGGTGACAGCATTGCCATTGGAAGCAGCGGCTCCTTTCCTGGTTTTTTGATAGCAGTCCTTACTGCTGCAACCGAAATGAAGCTGGAAGCAAGGGTAATCGCAAGCGTAGGGGCGTCCATGCACGGTGCAACAAGAGTAGAATACAACATATTCCATGTCCTCAGGGACCTTAAGGAAAGCGGAGAAGCCGAATACTCTCTTCTAGGAGTATCCTGTGGAGGCGAGAACGACAGAGGCGGCGGAGTCATGGAAGGCTTTCTATATGAAGGAACTGCAGAGCTGAGCCTTAAGTTATGCAGAGAGGAAGCGGAAAGGACGGGGGCTGTCCTGATCTACAAAGACACTCTTGAGGAAAGCATACAGGAAAGGCTTTACCTTT
>JALFRH010000063.1 GCA_022785155.1 Spirochaetales bacterium | reverse complement strand
ATCTCAGGGTTCCAGGAACCTATGTTTATGTAGGTAGTGGAAACGAGAACAATCCAAATACTATGGTTGCACACCATGACGGATCATTTGAGATTGACGAAGATTGTCTTTTGATTGCCTCCAGACTCCATGTGGCTTATGCCCTGTCTTTCCTTGCGAATCTGATTTGAGGATGAATATGATTAAGAACGAACCAAAGTATAAGATATCTGTATTGCAGAAAATAAGAGAACAGTTGGAGCATAGGGCATTTTGGCTTTATCTCTTGTGTAAGGAAGCAAAGAAAAAGGGGTTGGAATGGGAGGATTTTGCTCCTGAGGCAATCACAGAGTGTGGACTATCCCAAGGCAAGGACCTTGTGGATAAGGGTGGTACCGACTCTTTGAAAGGGCTGAGAAAGACTCTTTTTACTAAAGCGGCACAGTTTTTATTTGAAATGGATGTAAAGAAGAGCACTGATGATGAACTCTTTATAGATTTCCATTACTGTCCTTTGGTGAAGGCTTGGCAGAAGGCTGGATGCAGCGACGAAGAAATAGCCAGGCTTTGCGATATAGCAATGTGTGGAGATCATGGAATAGGCGAGAGATACAACGCCGATTTGATTCTGGAGTCATGCATCGCAAAGGGTGATGATATATGCGCCCTGAGATACAAAAAACGTAAATAGGTGTTTTTGCTGGAGAGAGTCGTTTCTCTCCAGTTTTAGTATAGCAATTACTCTTATCCTCTTTCTTTCAGATATTTGTCAAACAAAACCAATTCCTGTAATTCGATTGTGGTATTATTTGTCCCTATTTTTGCAATTATATTATTTATTTTTAAAATAACATACTTAAATAGGAATGAAATTGATACAAATTAATAAAGGAAAGGGTAAAATAAAATGCTCCCGAAGGAGCACTTTATAAAAGGTTAGTCGTTGACTCTTTCCAAGTATTCTCTTGTTTCAGTGTTGACTCTGACCTTTTCACCCTGCTTGATGAAGCCAGGAACTCTGATCTTGAGACCTGTCTCGAGAACAGCATCCTTTGTTACACCCTGGACTGTATCGCCTCTTGCTGCGTCTTCAGTCTCTGTAACAACGTAGACAACCTTGCTTGGAACCTGAATGTCGAGAACCTGATCTTCCCAAAGAGTAAGTCTGTATGTCTCGCCATCCTTCATGATGTACTCATAACCTTCGAAGCTCTTCATTGGAACTTCGATCTGCTCATAGTTCTCAACGTTCATGAATGCGAAATTCTCACCATCGTTGTAGAGATACTGGAAAGTTCTATCTTCAATAGTGATGTCTTCTGCGTTGTCCTGAGACTTCATTGTTTCTGAGAGTGTCTGACCTGTTGCCGGGCTCTTGAGCTTGAGTCTGACGAAGGCGGAACCCTTACCTGGGTTTACGAACTCTCTTTCAATGCAGAGGAATGGCTGGCCCTTAATAAGGAGAGCTGTACCTTTTTCAATCTGTCCTGCTTTAATCATGTTCTTTTATACCTCAGTATTTTATATACTAAATAGTTTCGTATGGTGAAATTACCGTTACGTAGAATAACAGAAAGCCAATATCTCTGTAAAGAGTAGGGAAATGTGATGAATGCCGAAGTGTATGGTTTTATTTTTTCTTAAGCATTCCGCACATTGGAAAAGAGAGTATCGGTGCTATTTCCTCCCCTCCATATTCCACCAAGAGAAGCCTATCCAGACCTATGGCACCGCCAGAGCACTGGGGCATCTCCAAGTTCGCAAAGGAGAAGTCCGCCTTGCTTATTGCATCTCCTGTCTCTCTCCTCTCTGTTTCCAGGATTTCCTGTTCCCGTTTGTAGTATGAGAGAATCTTGTCTTTATCTCTCTCTTCGTCGTAGCAGTTGGCAATTTCTATTCCCTTGATATACATCTCCCATCTTTTCTTGTATGGCCTGTCGGGATAGTTTTTTGCAAGGCACTCTATCTGGCTGGGGTAGTCACATAAGTAGACTTCCCTGTCTATGGGAAGTGATGGCTCGACATATGTAAGGAATATCCTGTTGAAAGTATCTTCCCAGCTCTCCTTATCAGGCACATAGAGGTTAAGCCTCTCCGCTTCGCTTTTCAGATATCCATAGTCCTGGGCTTTTATAAGATCCACTCCGGCATACTCTTTCATTGCCTCTTCCATGGTGATGACCAAGGGATCATTTTTCAGCCACTGTGGAGATGATATGGCAGTCTCTTTTATCATTTCGTGGGTAAGGGAGATGGAGTCTTTGTCTGAAAAGCCCATGGTATAATACTCAAGCATTGTAAACTCAGGATTATGCACATCCCCCAGCTGCTCGGAGTTACGGAAGCATGATGATATCTGAAAGATGGAACCGGAGCCTGAAGCTATCATCTCCTTCATGAAGATTTCCGGAGAAGGAATGAGATAGAACTCCTTTTCCCCTACAAATTCATTTTTGAAAAGAGTAGAGAAAACCTTGATTGTAGGTTCCGGTATCAAGGAAGGGGAAAGGGATGGTGTGAAGACCTCAAGATAGTTTCTATCAGAGAAGAAAGAACGTATGTTTCTATAGAGCTCCGCCCTGGCTTTTTGTGCTTTGAAATCGATCATGGATACAATATATCACAAGAAAGAAATTGAATCGACGAAATAGGCTATATGTATATAAAGTTAGTAATACTAACTAATCAGAAATATTGTGTTTGAGGCGTTTTTACGCTTATCATAGTGCTATGATCGGTTATACTACAGAAGAGCCTATTTACGCTCTTGCAACTCCATTTTCACCATCTGCTTTGGCTGTTATAAGAACAAGCGGCAAAGAGGCGATCTCCCTTTTTGGAAAAGTATTCAAGGGGAGAGTGAAGGATAGACCCTCAGGCACTGCGGTACATGGTTGGATTTTGGATAAAAACAGGGAAAAAGTGGACGAAGTTGTGGCTCTTGTGTATACCCATGGCCATGGATATACAGGGGAAGAAGCTGTGGAGATAATGTGCCACGGATCCCTTCCTGTAATAAGAAAGATATCCACCACCTTGGAGGAGGCTGGCTTCAGGTTGGCCCTTAAAGGTGAGTTCACCTATAGAGCCTTCCTTGGAGGAAGAATGGATCTCACTGAAGCCGAGGCTGTCGAGGAATTGGTTTCAGCCAAAGGGGAGAAAGGACGAAAAGACGCACTGTCCCGTCTCTCAGGATCCATCCGCCAGGAAGCTGAAAAAGCAAAGACGGAGATAGTGGATATCCTGGCTTCCCTGGAAGTCCAGTTGGACTATGGGGAGGATGATATTCCCGAAGAGTGGGTTTTCCCTTCTGAAAGGGTGGATGCCATAATGGAGAGGCTTGAAAAGATAAGAAGAACCTATGCTTCTTCCAGGCTTTATTCCCAAGGGGCAAAGGTTGTATTGGCAGGAAGTACCAATGCAGGTAAATCCAGCCTTTTCAATGCCCTCTTGAAGGAGAACAGAGCCATCGTCTCTTCTGTTGCCGGCACCACCAGGGATTATATTGAGACCCAGTGCGAAATGAAGGGTATTCCTGTCAGGCTCTTTGATACGGCTGGTTTGAGACTATCGGGGGATGAAATAGAGAAGGAAGGAATCCTGAGATCCAAGGAATTGATGGATGACGCAGATCTGGTGGTTTATGTCATTGCTCCAGGGGAGGAGGAACCGAAAGAGAAGCTTGCCAATGCCATCTATGTCCACTCCAAAAGCGACATCGCCCCAGGAGAGGGAATATCCTTTTCCTCCGTTACGGGAGAAGGCCTCGATAGGGTGGTTGAGGCTATTGTAGGTTATTTAAGTCGTGAAAGTGCTGTCACTTCAGACGTCCCTGTAATAGAAAGCGAGCGCCAGGAGAGAAAACTTGGAGAGACCATAGACGCTCTCCGGGATGCAGAAAAGGCCAAGGAGTGTAGTGTTGATATCATCGCCCTCTATTTCCAAGCCGCCCTTTCCGCTCTGTCTGAGCTTACAGGCGAAACCACAAGTGACGATATTCTGGAGGTTCTTTTCTCCTCCTTCTGTTTAGGAAAATAAAATGAGAGATTATGAAGCGATTGTAATAGGTGGCGGACACGCTGGAATAGAAGCGGCCTTGGCCCTTTCGAGAGAGGGCTTCGACACATTGATGATAACTCAGAGCCTTGATGCCATAGGACGAATGAGCTGCAACCCGGCCATAGGCGGCTTGGCCAAGGGAAACCTTGTAAGGGAAATCGATGCCCTTGGAGGAGAAATGGGGCATTTGATCGATGCTTCCATGATCCAGTACAGAATCCTTAACCGTAGCAGGGGACCTGCTGTCCAGGCTCCCCGTGCCCAGGCGGATAAGTTTTCCTACTCCAGGCTTGCAAAAGAGACCTGTGAAAAAGAAAAGAAACTCAATCTCTTTATGGATACCGTGGTGGATTTCATCTTGGAGGAAAAAGATGGAAGAAAACAGATAATCGGAGTCGTCACAGAGAGGGGATGGAAAATAAGCGCCAAGGTTGTCGTGTTGACCACAGGTACCTTTATGGAGGGAAGAATATTCATCGGTGAATATGATGCTCCTTCAGGAAGATTGGGGGAGGGCGCCGCCATAGGGCTTGGAAAGAGGCTGAGGGAGTATGGCTTCAATGTAGGAAGGATGAAGACAGGTACGCCTGCAAGAGTCAGGAAAAGCTCTCTGGACTTTGATGAACTGGAAGTGCAGGACGGAGACGAGGAAATGCTTCCTTTCTCCTTCGATTGCGATGAGATCAAGAGGCCTTCCCTGAACTGTTGGATAACTTTCACCAATGAAGAGACCCATAAGATAATCAGGGAGAATATGTACCGCTCTCCTCTCTATGGAGGAAAGATAGTGGGAAAGGGTCCCAGATACTGCCCTTCTATTGAAGACAAGGTCATGAGATTCCCTGAAAGGGAGAGACATCAGATATTTGTGGAACCTGAAGGTGTAGGGACGGAAGAGATGTATCTCAACGGTCTCTCTTCATCTCTACCAGAGGAAGTACAGCACCAGTTTATCAGGACGCTTCCTGGATTGAGGCACTGCGAGATAATGAGGCCGGCATATGCCGTCGAGTATGACTACCTGGATCCATTGGACCTCTTGCCTTCTCTGGAATCCAAAGTTGTGGGAAACCTCTTTGTTGCAGGCCAGACCAATGGAACCAGCGGATATGAAGAAGCCGCAGCCCAGGGAATAATGGCAGGCATCAACGCCGCCCAGAAGCTTAAGAATGAGAAGCCTGTCGTCCTTGGAAGGACGGATGCATATATCGGAGTCTTGATCGACGATCTTGTTACAAAGGGAACCAAGGAACCATATAGAATGTTCACTTCCCGTGCCGAGTATAGACTCTCCCTTCGCCACGACAACGCAGACATGCGCCTGACGCCAATAGGCTATAAGGCGGGACTGGCGACAAAGGAGAAAATGGAGAGATTGGAGGATAAGATCGAGAAAATCGATGCTGTGAAGGAACTGTTGCGTTCTACAAAGAGAGAGGGCAAGAACTGTCTCCAGCTCCTTATGCAGCCTGAGAACGATATCCATACACTCTCTATCCCAGGCCTTGGGGAGTATTCGGAGCAAATACTATCCGAAGTCCAGTTGGACGTGAAGTACTCCGGATATCTCAAGAGACAGGACAATGAAGCTGAAAGAGTGAAGAGACAGGAAGCCATGATTATTCCTGAGGATTTCGATTATGACAAAGTTGATGGAATAAGTGCGGAATCAAGGGAAAAGTTCAAGGCTGTCCGTCCTCACAGTATCGGTCAGGCAGGAAGAATAAGTGGTGTAAGAGTATCTGACATAGCAATTCTCAGTGTTGCCATCAAAGGGAGGAATAATGGCTGACGATATCATTTTGAAGGGCTTGAAGGCTTATTCTGTGGTTGAAGCTGAAGATAAGGCCATGATTCTCCAAAAGTATTTGGATGAAATCCTATTGTTCAACCCTGTTTTGAAACTTGTAGGTGAAAAAGATAGGGAAGAAATAATCTATCGTCATATCCTGGATTCCGCTTCCTCTTATCCAGTATTCTCCTCGCTGACAAAAAAAGTAGACAAGATTGCTGACCTTGGAAGCGGTGCCGGTCTTCCCGGTGTTGTCTTGGCCATTCTCTTTCCAGACAGAAACTTCACTTTGATAGATAGAATGACCAGGCGCATAGGCTTTTTGCGTGGAGTGAAGGCCAAGCTGGATCTGAAGAATGTAGAAATAATCGCCCAAGATATCAGCACTGTGGAGGATCATTTCGATTATGTGACATCAAGGGCCTTCAGACCCCTCTCCCTTGTGGTGGAGGATATGGTTAAGCTGGCTCCCGAGGCTATTCTCTACAAGGGGACGAAAAAGAATATAAATGAGGAGCTGGATGAACTGAGAGCCATGGGTTACACCTTTTCTTCCTCTATTTATCCTGTAACTTCAATTGGAGAAAAGGGGGAAAGAAACATAGTTGTGGTCAATTCTTGGAGGAAAGCATGAAGAAAGGAAAATTCTCTTTGATTATCTCCCTTTCCATTTTGATGGTGGGGGCGGTATTTGTTCTTCTGGGAGTATTGTCATACCTGGGAGTACTGGTTTCTCCTTTATCTGACTTTTCGGAAAAAATGTCGCTGTTTCTTTCCATCACCGGTGGTGGAGACAGATTGTGGGAGACAGGAGCCTTCCTGGTCTTCGATGCACTGTTGATCCTTATTCTCAGGGGAAGAAAGCCTTTTTCCATGTTTGTAGTGGTTTATCTTTGGCCAATGTATTTTACATTGCTTTCAGCCGTGAGAAAGATAAGCGGTGCACCTTTTCCTTCCTATATTCCTCTGTCGGTGACTGAGGCTAATACCGGACTATTATTTGTTCTGTTTGTTTTGGAGCTGCTTCTGGCCTTCGTCCTTCTTCTTTCAGTCCAAGGTTTGGATGAAAAGTGGAGAAAGAAGAGGGAGCTCAATAGAAGAATGCTTGAAAAAGAAGGCCTGATCAAGACAAAGGAATCCATAGAGGAGGAAAAGCTTCTCAACAGAGAGAGAAAGCTTAAGGCTATGGAGGATAAAAAGAGGGCCAAAGAAGAAGCAAAATACGAAAAGGAAAGGCAGAAGGCAGAGAAAGCCGAGAACCTTGCAAAGGCAAAGCAGGCTGAAAGGGACAAAATAAAATACGAAAAGAAGAGGGAAAAAGAGGAAGAGAGGCGGGAGAAGGAAGAAAAACGCCTGGAAAAGAAGCAGCAGAAGGAAAAAGACAAAGCTCTTGAAGAATCTCAGATAGAAAAGGAAAAGATAGATGCAAAGGCTGAGAAGATAAGAAAGAAACAGCTCTCTGAAGATGAGAAAAAGCGTAAGGCTTTGGAAGAAGAGAGAAAGAGGATTGAGGAAGAGGAAATTGGCCCTGCTCCAGAGTATGCATCCGGAATAGGTAACCCGAATACTCCCCTTGTATTTCCTGACTTCGATCCTATGCCTGAACTGAAGAATATTGTGAAGCACAACCTGGGAGAAGAGGATGATGTCCCTAAGCTTGAGGAGGAAAAGCAGGAAAGAATCATAGAAAACTCCTCTTTCATGGATTCCTTGAAGGAAGAAATGGACAGGGATGAAAAGGAAGTGAAACCCAAGAACAGATACTCTGACAC
>JALFRH010000017.1 GCA_022785155.1 Spirochaetales bacterium | reverse complement strand
AAGGAGGCATATTATGTAGACTCTACTCCTGCAGACTGTGTGCGCTTTGCCTTTGATGTCCTCGGACACTTCGATTTGGTTCTCAGCGGCGTCAACTGTGGATATAACATAGGAGACGATATTTCATATTCAGGAACCTGTGGTGCCATGTTCGAAGGAGTATTCTGGTCTTCCAAGGCCATCGCCTTCTCCTGCTCCTTTGCATCTTTTGATTCTTTTCCAAAGTATATTGATAGGATTTGGAAGGAGTTTGAAGAAAAGAATCTGTTGGATAAGTGCAGCCTATGGAACGTAAATATTCCAGACAAGGTAGAGGGTATTGCCTACACAAAGCAAGGCGGAGCCTATGTCCAGGACCATTTTTATAGAGTGGAAGGGGACCTTTGGACACAAAGAGGATACTACTTGGAAAGAGAGAGGGAAGAAGGGGGATACATCAACAAGGAGGGCATAGGCATCATCAGCGATATAGAGGCAATAGAAAAGAAGAGTATGATCTCCATTACTCCCATGATCATCGACAGAACAGACTACACTACCCTTAAGAGCATAAAGGATGAGGACATCGTCTTGTAAAAATTGTATTTCTTTGATAGATAAGCTCCTTTGATAAAAATCCCGTCCGACGGGTATTATTTTTACCGCCTAAAATATTTCTTCCCTTAATAGTGCAATAGCGAAACTGTTTTATTGAAATAATTCAAATTACACTATCCAAAAGGAGAGAAAAATGAAAAAGGCGGTTGTTTTGTTCACCATTATGGCACTTGTAGTATCCGGTGCCTTTGCTACAGCGTTTATTTCTGTCAACGATCTTGAGCCTGAAAAGGTTGTTGATACCAAGGAATATGAGGGTGTGGTATTCATAGCCACTCCAGATAAACATATGACTATAGAGAGCCTCGACGACGGAAGGGAAGCTGAAGACGGAGAAGTCTTCAACGGTAGGATCAAGCTTGAAGGAAGCGGAAAAATCAGTCAGAGGGCAATCCGTTTCCAGGGAAAGAAGGGTGAAGTCCTTACCGTCTACCTAAACTCATCTTCTAAGACAGAAGCCAGGACTTTGGTCATTGCAGACTCCACCGGAGCCCAGATCGGAGCTCTCACCGCCCCTGTAGACGGCTCAAGGGTAGGAATCCAAAGCTTCGAAATACCAAGTGACGGCACTTACTACATTTGGTCGAAGAAGTCAGGCATCAACATATATATGCTTATTGTGGAGTGATGGATGAAAAAAGCCTTCTTGACTCTGGTTCTGTTTATTGTTTCGTCCCTATTTGTTTTTGCCAAAGAAATAAGCTTTGATCCTCCTGTCATCACCAGTGTGGAAAGGTCGACGGATGACGAATGCAGGATGTATGTCTACTTCGACTTTGAGACAGTATCCGGAGGAGGAGAGAAGGCTGAAGTAAAGCTATTTGACTCTGAAATGAGGGAAATAGACTCCAAGACAGTGGGTAGGAGCAGGAAGAATGAAAAGAAGACCTTCTTCAAGCCCTCTTCATCTGGAACCTACTACATAGAAGTGTTGGGAATAAGAGGAGATGAGGAGATATCCAGCGGAGTCTATGAAATAGTGTGGACATATCCACTCTTTCCCCCTGTGGCAAGTGCAGTCAACCAAGGAGACAACACCATCAGGCTCAGCTGGAATGAAATAAAGGAGGCTGATGGATACTTGGTCAGGATGAATGGAGAAGAGTATAGGACAAAAGAGTGTGAGATGATCTTCTCAGGTCTACAAAGCGGAATAAAATACTCTTTCTCCGTTTCTTCCATAAGAAAAGATGAAATAAGGGAAGGGGAGACAATATATAAAACTGCAAGGGAAACTAAGGACAGAGTCTGGACATTCACACGTTTTGGCCAGTCCACAAAGGAAGCTTTGAATACCCATGATGTAATAGACAGCGATGAATTGGAGCTTCTTCTTAATTCCTGCTCGGTTACAAAGGATGGAGATGTATCGGAGAAGGGAGGAAAATACACTTCCCTCCACGATGGTATCTCCTACTATTACACGACAATAGATCCAAGACGAGAAAACTTCTCCCTAAGCGCTACATTTGTAATAGATTTTATCAATCCTACCCCGGATGGACAGGAAGGCTTTGGCATCATTGCAATGGACTCTCTTGGAGAAGACGGCGTCAGTGGCAGCAACCATTACACCAACTCGGCGTCCATTATAGCCACAAAGTATGAAGGGTGGATCAATGGAGTGAAATACTCTTCAAAAGATACCCTAGGCTCCAGATTTGTCAGAGGTATTACAAAAGAGACCATAGCCAAGGGTGAAGAGGCCATTACAGAGAACGCAGAATCCAGAAGCACTGCTTATAGTTATGATAAAGAAGACCTTATTGCAAAGGGCAGGGAGTATAGGGTCACCCTTACTCTTGACAACACAGGCTTCCATGCCATATATGATGGCATCGATCATATTCTCTACTCAGGTAGGGAAGAGCTGACAAAAATAGACGAAGACCATATTTATGTAGGCTTTTCTGTGGCAAGAGGATGTAATGTGAGGGTTAAGGATGTGGACTTCACAATCAGTGACCCATCCACGGATCCTCCTCCATTACCTGAACCCAAGAAAATAATACCCTATGAAGTGAAGATAGAGTCCCCGTCCACATGGTCCACCGGTCCATATAAGTTCTCCATTTCTTCCAACTCCGATGGAAGGGTGGAGGTAAGGGACAAAAGGGACGGCTCAATTCTTCTCTCCTCTTATAGAGTCCAGAAAGGTGTGGATGTTTCAGGATACATCCTCCTGGAGGATGGTAAGACTCCTCTTTCTGTTGTCTTCACTCCCAGCGGGGTGGAGGATGAGGAATACTTGATGGGTGTATGGAAAGACAACACTCTTATTCCCAGTATGGAACCTATAGAAATCATCTACGAGGTGGAGAAAAAGGAGTATGGAAAAAGCCTTTTATATGTCTCTTCAACAGGCACAAACGACGGGAAGGGAACAAAGGATTCTCCTCTTGATATCTACAGCGCCATCAGATTCTCCAAGCCTGGAACAACCATAATCCTGGAAGAGGGAGTCTATGAAATAAAGGATAGGCTGAAAATCGAGAGGGGGAACAGCGGCGTAAGGGGAGCGTACAAAACACTTATAGGGGGAGGAGATGTAGTTCTGGATTTCTCCTCCTCATCCTATGGAATGGAAATATGGGGTGATTATTGGATCCTCTCCAACTTCACGATACAAAACACCATGGACGGAAAGAAGGGGCTTCAGATAGCTGGAAACAACAATATCGTCCAATACATCACCGCCCGGTATTGTGGAGACACAGGTATCCAGATAAGCGGCTCTTCCAATGACGGGAGAAATAAGTGGCCGAGGAACAATGAAGTCAGATACTCCGTTTCCCATGACAATGCTGATGGTGCCATGAATAATGCAGACGGTTTTGCAGCCAAGCTTACTGTGGGGGAAGGAAACAGATTCGTGGGATGCGTTGCATACAATAATGCCGATGACGGCTGGGACCTGTTTTCAAAGATAGAAACAGGAGCCATAGAAAAGGTCGTGGTTGAAAAATGCCTTGCCTACAATAACGGAATACTCTCCGATGGCAGGTCGGGAGGAGACGGAAACGGCTTCAAGCTGGGGGGAGACGGCATTGGAGTGGACCATGAACTCTTTGATAGCATCGCCTTCGGCAATATGTCCAATGGTGTAACCAGCAACTCCAACCCCAAGTGCATTGTAAGAAATGTAATTTCATACAATAACTGGGGCTACAACATCACCCTCTATGGTAAGGGTAGTGGAGAGAGGGAGTTTGTACTGGAGAATGTAATATCCCTTAAAGGTGGAGGTGGAGACAACATTACAGAGCAAATGAGTCTCCTTAAGGACAATACATATCTATGGAATGGGGAGAAGAGCATGAACAAAGAGGGTAAAGAGATTGATGATGCCGTCTTCGTCTCCACAGAATTCAAGGGCTTCTCATTTACTGATGATGGCATCGAGCTGAATGGTTTTCTCTCTCTGAAAGATGACTTTGATTTTTGATTGACTATAAATGGGCAAAAAAATGATCAAATGTATGGGCTTGAGCTTTTTTCTTTGCTTTTCATTTTATTGGCATTACTATAAGGAGTATGAAAAAAATCAAAGTCGACATCGACAAAAGTTACTATGAACTAGAGAAATACTCTACTATTTCGGATGCTTTTGCACTAAAAGGATTGATTGAAAAAGATAGAGTCTACAAATATCTTGAAAACCCTATAGTAGGTGCAAAAGTCAATGGTGAGACAAAGGGCCTGAGGGATGTCCTTACCTCCACTTCCCGGTTGGAACCCATTTATGTCTTTGAAAGTCTTGGACGAAGAATATATCGTCACTCCATATGTTTTCTTCTCTCTTATGCAGCGACCCTTGTGGTTCCTGAAAGGCACCTGGTTATAGGGCACTCTCTGGGAGACGGTTTCTATTTTTCCTTTGAAGACGATGAATATGTAGACAGCGTCTTGGTGGATAAGATCAGAATAGCCATGGAGAGACTTGTAAGGGACGGCATTGACATCGATTACGAGACTCTCTCCGGTGAGGAGGCTTTGGATATTCTTGCCCAAAGGGGTAATGAAAAGACTAGGTTGTTGTTGTGCTCAAAAAACAAGAGCAGTGTGGATGTATATAAAATAGGATCTTATATACAGCTCTCCTATGAGCCTATTGTTCCAAATACTTCCATCCTTTCTTTGTGGGAACTGAGGAAATATGGAGAGAAGGGAATGCTATTAAGGTATCCTGTCTCCCAAAATGTAAAGGAAATGCAGAAGTTCAGGGATAACCCTCTTCTTTTCAAGGTCTTTGAAGAATACAAGACTTGGGGAAAAGTCTTGGGAGTAAGAAGTCTTGGAGAAATGAACAGGGTCACTGTCACAGGTGGTGGAAGGGAGTATGTGAAACTATGCGAAGACCTCCACAGAAGGAAAATCGCAGCCATTGCAGACAGAATAAAGGAAAAAGGAGCGAAGATCGTTTTTGTTGCAGGCCCATCCTCCTCAGGAAAGACCACCTTTGCCAAAAGGCTCTCCGAAGAATTGAGGCTCTTGGGATTCAAGCCTTTCAAGATTTCTCTTGACGACTACTACAATCCTCCATCAATGGCTCCTTTGGATAAGGAGGGAAAGCCTGACCTGGAGGCATTGGAGGCCTTGAATGTGGATTTGATAGACTCGAATATGGAGTCATTGCTGGAAGGAAAACCCGTGAATCTTCCACAATATGACTTCAATACCCATATTACAACCTTCAGTCCTGTTCCTGTGCAGATGGGGGAGAAGACCATTATGGTTGTGGAGGGTATACACGCACTGAACAAGAGGATAACTGAAGGCATAGACCAAAGATTTATCTATAAGGTATATATCTCAGCCCTCACCCATATTAATCTTGATGACAGTAACCGCGTATCCACTGCAGACAATAGACTATTGAGGCGTATCGTAAGGGACTACAGGACAAGGGGTATGAGTGCCGAGAGAACCCTTAATATGTGGGATAGCGTTACAAGAGGGGAGACTGAGCATATTTATCCTAATCAGAATAATGCCGATGTTATGTTCAACAGCGCCCTGGACTACGAGATAGGTGTATTATCCACCTATGTCATCCCGCTTCTTTCCAGCGTGGGGAAGGATGAAGGAAAGGCATATACCATTTCCAGGAGACTTCTTTCGTTTTTGGATAATGTATATCCGATTCCTGGTTCCTATGTGCCTTCAGACTCACTGCTCCGTGAGTTCATAGGGGAGTCGGATTATGAACATTAGACAGTCAATCCCTTTTGTAATAAAAGAAAAATCTCTCAGTGTTGACTCAATCCAAGAGGAATTGGAGCATAGAGTCGTGATTCCCCTTTGATTGTCCTCTTTAGGACCCGCCGGAGAAAAACTTCGGCGGATTCATTTTTTGTTATGGTTTTGATTAGTTTCTATGTCTATAATTTTCTCCGAAATAATAATAGGAGAACCATTGCATGGACCAGTTTGTGTCAGTACTTTCACTCATGTCTGCCTTTGTTCTTGCAATATTGTTGTTCTCTT
Source organism: Spirochaetales bacterium (assembly GCA_022785155.1). GTDB lineage: Bacteria > Spirochaetota > Spirochaetia > Sphaerochaetales > Sphaerochaetaceae > Ornithospirochaeta. The sequence continues at coordinate 6,878 of JALFRH010000017.1, read as the reverse complement.
CAAGTTTCAAAAACTGCGATGACACCTGGAAATCTTTCTTTTCCATGGTGTTTTTCTATATCGCATATGATTTGATGTTCTTCCTAGGAAGCCTTTCAGACAACAGAATATTGTTGTCCTTCACTACATTTACGGCAGTATGCTGCGCCATCTTGGCCTTATTGGAGTTCCACTTCTATCTGGTATGTTTTTTCAGGGATAAGAAGATGATGGAGATTCCCGACACAACCAAATACATGGGGGTGCTGGGGATATGTTTTCTGGTGGTTTGGACCCTGTATAACTTATTCTTTGAAAGAAAAGTCGGATATGTTCCCAGACTGATCGACATAATACTCAGCATCACCAGGCTTTTGATGGTCATTCCCGACTTCATCTGTATTTTTAAGAGAAGAAAGGCCCTTGGAACAAAGATATCTGTTTTCTGGTGCATACACCTTGTCCTGCCTTCATTGGTTAATGTCATTGATGCTGAATGTGGCACTGAATCTTCATTTTTCTTCTTGACCATTTCAATTCTCCTGATTTACATAACCATCAACCAGGAGACAGAGCTGTCAATTATCCAGCAGAAGATAGACCTGGAGAAAAAGGAGAAGGAACTCCAGATTGTAAGGCGTCACGTAATGATCAGCCAGATCCAACCCCACTTCATATATAACGTTCTGAATATCATCTGCATACTTTGCAGGAGAGACCCCAAGGAGGCCGGCAGGACCACAAGACTCTTTGCCAGGTACCTGAAGATGAACGTGGATTCTTTGAAAAAAGATAAGCCCATTCCATTCCGGGAGGAGCTATCCCATGCAAAGAACTACCTGAAACTGGAGAAGATAAGATTCAGGGATGAACTGGAAATCTCCTATGACATAGGTCCAAGCAACTTCTGTCTTCCAGCCTTGTCATTGCAGCCCATGGTGGAGAACGCCGTAAAGCATGGGCTATGCATGAAGGAAGAGGGGGTGGGACATCTGAATATCTCAACAAAGGAAGATGGTACAAACTGGTATGTCATCGTATCTGACGACGGTGTGGGATATGACACGAAGAATATGACCAAGGATGATGGAAGAAGCCACATCGGTGTAGAGAATACGAAGATGAGGATAGAGATGATGTGCCATGGTTCCATGGATTCCTTCTCAATTCCAGGAAAAGGAACCAATGTGGTTATGACAATACCGAAGTTGTATGATTCCAACTGTCTTAAGGAAAACAGAGTCTGGGACAAGGAGGATGATCTATGACATCGTTGGAGTATATGTGGATCGATCTCTATATGGCGGCCTTGGTCCTGATCCTTTATTTCCTTGGATGCAGGGGTAAAACAGAAAAGGGTACATCCCTTTGGTATTATAAATACTCTCTTTTTATACAATTTGTGGTGCTGATGACCGATGTCTGCATGTGGTTCATCGAAGAAATGAGAAAGGGGCTGTTTCTTGCCTATGAATTCTTATGGATCATAAATTTCTTTGCTTTTTTAGCGTTTATTTTATTCTATTCCCTATACCTCTATTCCTATGTGAAAGAGGAATATGGCTTGGAGTATAAGTATCCATATCTCTATTTCTATATAATTGCATTTATATCTGCAGTGTTGTGGGTATCCAGTCTGTTCAACCATTCGGTCTACATCATTACGCCTGAATATACTCCTGAATACACAGACCTGTACTGGGTCATATTGGCTTTGATTGTTTTGTCCACCATTCCGATCATCCAACTGTTTTTCAGATTGATAAACAAAGTAGACAAAAGGTTCCTTGCTTTATTCGCCTGTTATGTCTTCATACCTTTGGTTTTGCCGGTAATGGAAATCATTCTTGGAGTCAATTGCTTGATATATGCCTATACTTCCCTCTTCATACTCTTTATCTATGTGGGCATCAACCAAAAGAAGAGAATCATCTCCTATAACCAGAAAGTGGAGATCCAGAAGAAAGAGAGTGAGCTAAGGGAAATCGAGCAGAAGGTGATGATGGGCAATATCCAGCCATTCTTTATTCAGAGTATATTGGCTTCCATTGCAGATATGGCCGAAAAGGATCCTAAGAGAGCTGAAACCACCACCTCAAGTTTCGCTACATATTTGAGAATGAATCTCAACAGCGTAGGAAAGAATGAACCTATTCCTTTTGAAGAAGAGGTTAGGCATGCAGACTCTTTCATTGAACTTGAATCCAACATCAGGGTGGGGAAGATAAGAGTGGAACACGACATAGAAGCCTGGGATTTCTTTATTCCTGTCCTTACACTCCAGCCTATTGTGGAGAATGCCATTGTCCATGGAATTCTCCCAAAGGGAGGAGGAACCATAAAGCTATGGAGCAGGGAAGAATCCAATGCCTTCACTGTAGGCATTGAAGACGACGGTGTCGGTTTTGATTCCACCCTTGTTTCCGACGGAGTTGGAATAAAAAACACCCGAAATAGAATAGAAGAATTCTGTGGGGGTTCACTTACCATAGAATCAGGGAAGAATATTGGCACAAAAGTCACTATAATCATTCCCAAAAAACGGATGCAGGACTCTAAGAGGGAAATATGATAGAGATATTCAACGACGCCACCATAATATATTCCGTAGTGATTCTACTTACAGTAGTGACCCTTATTGTGGAGATCATTTGTATCAAGGCTACAAGCTTGGATGTGGCCGATGATTTTGCAAGAGTATTCCTTTTGATCATTCTCGCCTCAATCTGTGAATGGATAGGCGTTGTGTCACCTGTATTCCCTCCTGGTTTCAGATGGTTTGTAATGATGGCGAAGAGTCTTGAACTGATGGTGGCTCCCATAATTCCTGTGTCCTTTGCCCTGACAACTACAAGAGAAAGACTGAAGATGCGTCATATAATCCCGTTAGGGGTCAATATGTTGAATATCTTTGTTTCCATATTCTTGGGCCATGTATTCTACTTTTCACCAGATAACGTCTATCATCACGGCCCCTTGTACTTTTTATATGTCATAGCATATTTCTCAGGGGTGATATACCTGCTCTTAAAGATTCTTGCATTATCCAAGAGAGTTGAATTCAAGGATTTTTTAGTTGTCTTTTTTTCTCTCATTATACTGGTCGGTGGATTATTGATTCAGGCTTTGCTTTCCGAAATCAGAGTAGACTGGTTGGCAGCTGCCTTGGCAAGCACCATGATTTGTCTCAATTATCTGACTCAAGATCAGAAGAAGGCCGTTGAGGACATGAAAAAGGCTATGGATGAAGCCAATATGGCGAACAAGGCCAAGACTAATTTCATGGGAAGAATGAGCCATGACCTTAGGACTCCTATCAATGGCATTATGGGAATGACCCAGATAGCTGAGAAGAATATAGACAACAAGGAAATGGTGTTGGACTGCCTTGAAAAAATCGACTCATCCAACAGACACCTCATGTCCCTCATAGGCGATATCCTCCAGATGTCCAGTCTTGAAAGTGGTGGCATCACTCTATCCAACGATAGCTTCGATATTGTAGATACTCTCAAAGACTCCATCCAAATGCTCTCTTCTTCTGCAAAGGACAGAGGTGTAAGAATCTTTGACGATGAATTTGCCGGTATAAAGTATAGAAAGGTCATAGGCAGCCCGACCCATGTAAGACAGGTCTTCACCAACATAATATCCAATGCCGTGAAGTACAATAAAATGGGTGGATTCGTGGAGATCAAGACTTCCACCATCGGGGAAAAAGACGGTAAGGTCATGTATAGGTTTACAATCTCCGATACAGGACTAGGCATGTCCGATGATTTCTTGAAGAAGATCTTCGAGCCCTTCAGCAGGGAAGAGGACGAAAACATCATCAAGCGCCCAGGTTCGGGACTTGGAATGAGTATCGTAAAGGAGCTTGTATCGCTTATGGATGGAAGCATATCCGTCATAAGTGAGAAGAATGTAGGGTCTGTATTTACAGTAGACCTTCCTTTTGTAGTCGAAAAGGATGATAAAGATGACAAGGCTGAAGAAGATGCTCCTCTTTCTTTCGAAGGAAAGAGAGTGCTCCTTGTGGAAGACAACGATCTTAACCAAGAAATAGCAATATATATGCTGAAAGACAGAGGCTTTGAAGTCGAGACTGCTTCAAATGGAAAGGAAGCCCTGGGTAAGTTCCTTTCTTCTCCTTTATTCTATTTCGACTGTATTCTTATGGATATCATGATGCCTGTAATGAATGGTCTGGATGCAACCAGGGCCATTAGAAACTCCAACCGTCCTGATTCCTCCATCCCGATAATCGCAATGACTGCAAACGCCTATGAGGAAGATAAGAGAGAGTGTATTAGTGCAGGTATGGACGAGCACATTTCAAAGCCTCTTGAAGAGAAGGAGATCATGGCTGCAATAGCAAGACACATAAGATAGATGTGTCTCATTCTCAAGGCTTCATTATTGGAAAAACTACATTGGTCCGATATGGCTTTCGCTTCTTGAAGCATTTTGTGATATTGGATTTCGATATAAGGCAATCAACACTAAATCGTCACTGGAGAAGTATGGCTGGTGGCGATTGTTCTTCTTTCTGAACCTGTATAGGGCTTTATTCCTATACCCCGGAGTATAGTCCCACAATCTGCCATGAAATAAAGTTCCATAGACTATAAGCCATAAAAGATTTTTTCGAATTTATTTTCATAAGATGTTTCTATACGATGTTTTATGCTTTTGTTTGTTTTTATATAAAAAGCCTTTAAGTTCACAAGAAATACACCCTTAAGCAAACGATATTCTATTGAAAAAAAACATGGGGGAATATTAAATTTACATCCTGAGGGTAAAATGAAAGAAAAAGAATGTTCCTTTTCTTGTGATTATGGTTTTGATACTCCTGTATTTACCGAGGAGATGAGAAAAAACTATACCATCTTGACTCCAGATATCTTCCCGCTCCATTTGGAACTGGTGGTGAGGGTATTTAGAAAGTATGGATACAATATAGAAATTCTTCATGCCAGGGGAAAGGCTGTCATAGACAAAGGCCTTGAACATATTCATAACGATATGTGTTATCCTGCCGTCTGCGTGGCGGGGCAGTTCATCGACGCCCTTAAGAGCGGCAAATACGATCCCCATAAGGTGGCCCTTGTTCTCTTTCAGACAGGGGGAGGCTGCAGGGCATCCAACTATATCTGGGTATTGAGAAAGGCTTTGGAAGAAATGGGAATGGGATATGTTCCTGTATTGTCCTTGAGTCTTAACAAAATGGAGAAACATCCTGGCTTCAAGCTTGTTCCGTCACTGTTGTATAAGGGGCTTATGTCTCTTGTCTATGGTGATATGCTTACGCTTTTGAAGAATCAGACAAAGCCCTACGAAAAAAATAAAGGAGAGACGGATAAGCTTACATCCCTTTGGATTGAAAAGCTTGTGGATTCCTTGATGGCTGGAAAACTATTGATCGGCCCTGCCTTCAGACGAACCTTGAAGGAGATAGCAGCCTCCTATGCCTCCATCCCCCGTACCAATGAGAAAAAGGTAAGGGTGGGAATCGTAGGTGAAATATACGTAAAATACTCACCTTTGGGAAACAACGGCCTGGAGGATTTCCTGGAAAAGGAAGGGTGTGAGTTTATGGTTCCGGGTGTACTTCCTTTCTTCTTCTATATGTTCGACAACAGAATAAACGCAAAGAACCTATACGGGGAAAAGAAGGGTGTATCGGTATCGCTCTTGGGAATGAAGTTTGCAAAACACATAGAGAAGGTAATGGACAAGGTTCTTGATGAATATCCTATGTTCAAGAAACCTTCCACATTCTCCCATGAGAAGGAACTTGTGGATCCTATACTTAATAGAGGCGTTGTAATGGGGGAGGGCTGGCTGCTGCCTGCAGAAGTTGCAGAGCTCATCGAGCTGGGATACAACAACGTCATTTGTGTACAGCCTTTCGGTTGCCTTCCAAACCATATTGTAGGTAAGGGAACCATCAGGGTACTAAGGGAAAAATATAAGGATGCAAACATCTTTCCCATCGACTATGACTCATCGGCTTCAACTGTCAATCAGGAAAATAGAATCAAATTGATGCTTTCAATGGCTCGGGAGAAGGAATTAAATGAAACGACTGGGAATTGACATAGGCTCCACTACCATTAAGTGTACTGTACTGGATGAAGAAGGCTTGATCCTTTGGTCTACCTATGAGCGCCACCAATCTAAGATCAATCTCAAGCTGTCAGGATTGTTGTCAAGAATAAGGGCGCAGTTTCCTGAAGATGAGGAGATGATTACAGCTTTCTCAGGCTCTGCAGGTATGGGGGTGGCGGAGGCCTTGAATGTGCCCTTCGTACAGGAAGTCTTTGCAACTAGATTGGCTGTGGAGAAGAAAGAAAAAGACACGGACGTAGTGATAGAACTAGGTGGAGAGGATGCCAAGATCCTCTTTTTGACAGGAGCTGTCGAAGTCAGGATGAATGGAACCTGTGCCGGTGGAACAGGTTCCTTCATCGATCAGATGGCACAGCTGATGGGTGTGACTCCAAATGTAATGAACGATATGGCAAAGGACAGCAAAAGACGATATACAATCGCTTCCCGCTGTGGTGTCTTTGCCAAAAGTGATATCCAGCCTCTTTTGAACCAGGGGGCGAGAAAGGAAGATATCTCTTCCTCCATCTATTACGCAGTAGTAAACCAGACCATAGCAGGCCTCTCCCAAAGCCGGGAGATCAAGGGCAACATCCTGTACCTTGGAGGCCCTCTCACCTTCTCATCATATCTTCGCCAGACTTTCGATGATGTTTTGAAGACCAAGGGCAGGTGCCCTGAAAACTCACTTCTCTTTGTCTCCTACGGCGCAGCCATATCAAGAGACGCAGAAAAGCAGAATCTTGCTCTTCTGGAGGAAATGAGCCGCAGGACCAGTTCCTTGA
>JALFRH010000211.1 GCA_022785155.1 Spirochaetales bacterium | reverse complement strand
CAAGCTTGCAAAGATGTACAACAAAAAGAACATTGCAATGCAGCTGCACTTCGCTTCAATCAGAGACAACAACAAGGCCCTCTACAACAAGCTTGGACCAGACACAGGCTTCGATGCTTCCTATGATGCAGAACTTGCCATGGGTGTATCAAAGTTCATGGGAGCTCTTTCAGAGACCAACGAGATCCCGAAGACGATCTTCTACTCCCTCAATCCAAAAGACTACTACTCTCTCGGCACACTTATGGGCTGCTGGCAGGGAGAAGGCGTAAAGGGAAAGATCCAGCTTGGTTCCGCTTGGTGGTTCTGCGATCACAGGGACGGCATGGAAGAACAGCTTAAGGTCCTTGCAAACCTTGGCTCGCTCCCATCTTTCATCGGCATGCTTACAGATAGCCGCTCCTTCCTCTCCTACTCCAGACATGAGTATTTCAGACGCATACTCTGCAACGTAATTGGAAACTGGGTCGAGAACGGTGAAGTTCCTCTGGATATGGAATGGCTTGGATCCATTGTTGAGAATATTTCCTTCAATAATGCAAAGCACTATTTTGAAGACTGATTTCTCTGTTCTCCAGATAAAAGCTCCGGAAATCCCGGGGCTTTTTCTTTATAGGATTCGTTTATTCTTCCCAGGATGAAACTAATGGCTATTCAAATACATACTCCTACTCCAACGATTTGGATTGCCACATTCCAAAAAGGCAGGATCAAATAGCGACGCTAAAAAAGAAAGGCGGATGCCCGCAAAATGCATGCATCCACCTATCTTGCCATTACATGGACCTTCAAGAGATCCATGCAACAGCCCCCATATTTTTTGTCTTATATTTCTTAGATTACATTTACGATAATCTTGAATACAAAGAGCAATGCGACGATATATGTTGCCACTGAAATATTCTTTGCCTTTCCAGCAAGAACCTTGATGATGACATAGGAAAGAATACCGAACATGATACCATCGGAAATTGAGTAAGCACATACCATCATCAACAGACATAGGAATGCCGGGATACCTTCTGTCGGATCTGTGAAGTCGATATCCTTTACCGGGCTCATCATATAGAAACCTACCAAGATGAGGGCAGGAGCTGTAGCTGCCGATGGGATGGAGAGGAAGAGAGGAGCGAAGAAGAGGGAAAGAAGGAAGAAACCAGCTGTAACGATAGCTGTAACACCTGTTCTACCACCTTCTACAACACCAGTTGAAGACTCGACGAAGGTTGTAACTGTAGATGTACCGAGCATAGCACCGACTGTTGTACCTACGGCATCTGCAAAGAGAGCTTCCTTACAGTTAGGGATTGTGCCGTCCTTATTGATCATATCAGCCTTACCTGCACATCCGATAAGTGTTCCTACTGTATCGAACATATCCACAAAGAGGAATGTAAACATAACGATGATAAAGTCAGGAATATTTGCAAGTACTTCTGAGAAGTTGAACTTCAAGAATGTAGGAGCAAGTGATGGTGGGAGGGAAGCGAAGCCGCCGAACTGTGTGACGCCGAATGGAATACCGATGATTGTCGTGACAAGGATACCAATAAGGATTCCACCCTTGATGTTGTGGGCGACGAGAGCTGCTGTAACGATGACACCGATGAGAGCTACGATGGCTGTATTGCTTGTAATGTTCAAACCGACAAGCGTAGCACTGTCGACAATGATACCTGCATTCTGGAGTCCGATGAATGCGATGAAGAGACCAATACCAACACCGATAGCCTTCTTAAGATTTGCAGGAATTGAGTTTACGATAGCTTCTCTTACGTTGAAGAATGTAAGAAGGAGGAAGATGATACCTTCACAGAAGATTGCTGTAAGGGCGAACTGCCATGAATAACCCATTGTGAGACATACTGTGTATGCCAGGAAAGCGTTCAGTCCCATACCTGGAGCAAGAGCAAACGGCAGGTTTGCAAATATACCCATCACCAAGGTCGCAATGGCAGAAGAAAGAGCGGTGGCAGTAAAGACAGCTCCTGTATCCATATTGGCGGCGCCTAAGATATTTGGGTTTACAGCGAGGATATAAGCCATAGCCAAGAATGTTGTAAAACCTGCTATGATTTCAGTTTTGATGTCTGTTCCAGCCTTTTTAAGGTCGTTGTTCTTAAAGGAAACTTTAATCAAACTCATAAAATAACACCTCCTAGTGTTTATCTATACATTAATATTTAAAAACAGGTTCCTTGATTTGCCAACAAAAAAATCGCAACAAACAGCAACATTTATCACATAAACTGGTTAAACCCATATTTTGCTGGTCTAAAAGCGTTTATCAAAAATATTTGTTGACTTTTCCCATAAACATTGTAGTCTTCATTCTAAAAACCTTTTTTGGACAAAATACTTAGTTTTTCTTCATTTTTATTTGAATATTGAAGAGAAAAACAAAGCCTTCGCACTAGAAATTTAGAAAAACCACGTTATTCTTTAATTAAGGAGTACCTAATGGATAAGATAACAGCAAAGAATATCATCGATGCTTCTATGGGCAGGACAAAAGCGGATGTAGTTTTCAGGAATGCAATGGTAGTGGATGTTTTCAACTGCCGTTCCTTTAAGAGTGACGTCTATATCAAAGACGGACGATTCATAGGCTTCGACGGAGAAAGGGAAGCTGAAAAAGAAGTTGATGCAAGGGGAAGATATATGGTGCCTGGCTTTATTGACAGCCACTGCCATATAGAGTCGTCCCACCTTTCACCTTCAGAGTTCTCTGATGCCGTCCTTCCATCAGGAACCACTTCTGTAGTTGCCGACCCCCATGAAATATGCAACGTAGCAGGACTAAAGGCCATGGCATATATGCTTAAAAGCGCCGAAAACGCAGTCTTGAATATCAACTACATGTTCCCGTCCTGCGTACCTGCAACCTTCTTCGAACATTCAGGCGCCGTCTTGGAGGCCAAGGACGTGGAGACGGTCATCGACAATCCCAAGGTGCTTGGCTTGGGAGAGATGATGAATTACCCTGGAGTAGTTTCCGCCTCCCCTTCCATCTTGGACAAACTGGAAACTTGTTGGAAGCGTGGAAAAGTCATAGACGGCCACATTCCTTCCATATCCGGACAAGGCCTTGACGCCTATCTCTCCACTGGAATCCTTACAGACCATGAGTGTGAAACTCCAGAAGAGCTTATAGAGAAGACAGGAAAAGGAATGTATGTACTACTGAGACAGGGAACTGTATGCAAGAATGTACTTCAACTTCTTCCCGGAGTAAACGACAACAACTGGAGACGATGCCTTTTCTGCACCGACGACCGTCAGCCCCAGTCCATATTAAGGGAAGGACACGTAATATATGGGGTGAACTTGGCCATAGAAAATGGAATGGATCCATATAGGGCGATTGCCTGCGCCTCAATCAATGCTGCAGACTGCTACCATCTATGGGAGAGAGGAGCAATAACTCCCGGACGTTTTGCAGACTTCTTCTTTTCTGATTCCCTCTCACTTTTAAAACCGGAAGAAGTTTATGTACAGGGAGAACTGGTGGCAAACAACGGGAAGATCATAAAGAAATCTCCACATGTAGAACCTGAAGGAGTAAGCGGATCTGTAAACATCAAGGATATATCCCTCTCCACATTCTCACTACCTCTGAAATCAAATAAAGCCAGAGTAATAGAAATACTACCTGGAGGTGTTGTTACAAAAAAAGGTGAAGCGGAAGTAAAGAGAGACGAAAATGGAGAATGGGTCCACGACAAAAACGAAGATATACTGAAGATAACTGTCATCGAACGCCACAACGGCACCGGCCACCACGCTTCCGCCCTTATAAAGGGATATGGAATGAAGCATGGAGCTATTGCAACCACAATAGCCCACGATTCCCATAATATCATTGTCGTCGGAGACAACGACCGGGATATGCTTCTTTCAGTAAAGAGACTGGAGGAATTGGGCGGAGGAATCACAGCATGGAAGGACGGTGAGGAACTTGCCTACCATAGATTGGAAATAGCTGGATTGATGACAGACGAAACAGTTGAAGACGTAACCAAGTGTCTTGACGAACTGCATGAAGCCGTCGAAACAAAAATGGAAGGGATCAACCCTGAGATCGACCCCTTCATGACACTTTGTTTTATGGCTCTTCCTGTAATACCTGCTTATAAAATCACAGATTGCGGACTCTTTGACGTCACAGCCTTCGATTTCGTAGATGTTTCTATTCTATAAAATCAGGTTTTGGATCAAGAAGAGAAAGCTCAGTTATTATTCTGGATGCCACCCACTTGGCGCCTTCTGGTCTCAGGTGGGTGTTGTCATTGTCTCCATCCATATAATTGGGATAGATACCTTTATCGAAATTCATAAAGTATTTTCTGCTTCCTTCATCTCCGAGAAGAAGAATATCCTCCATCAAAGGTATCGTCACATCCACCACAGGAACAGAGGCCTGGTGGGCTGCAGACTTCATTGCTGCAATGTAGTCTCCATGGGTATCCTTTAATCTGCCGTCAAGGAATATTCTTCTTGGTACAGATGTCACGAAGTATACAGAAGCCTTCTTCTCCCTGATTTTTCCAGCCATATACACAAGGTTTGCAATATAGGTTCCCCAAGGATCAGTTCCTCTTTCATCTGTCTTTTCATCGTTATGTCCAAACTGGATTATTACGCTGTCTCCTTCTTTGAGAGAAAGAAGTACGGATGAAAAAGTACCTGACTTCAGGCAGGAGACGGTGGAGTATCCATTGAAGGCGCAGTTAACTACGATCCAACCAGGAACCAGAAACTCGCTTACGACTTCACCCCAACCTGTTTCAGGTCTTGCTTCCCTTTTTTTATCTGCACAAGTGGAATCACCCAAAAGATATAATCTGTTCATTTGTCCGTCCTTAATACAATAATCGATGAAAATGGGCCGGTTGACAATGACCGACCCTTAAAAAGAAGAATATTCCTCTTATCTCTGAACTCTTCCTGAACCGTCACCCTTGCAAAGAGCTTCCACTTCGCTGAGGCGGGAAAGGTTGAAGTCACCGTTGATGGTATGCTTCAAGCAGGAAGCGGCAACTGCAAAGTTGATTGCATACTGCTCGTCATCATAGTGGCTGAGAGCATAGATGATACCTGCGGCAAAGCTGTCACCACCACCGACACGGTCGATGATATCTGTAATCTCATAGTGTCTTGAGAGATAGAAACCTGTCTTTCCGCTGAGGGCTGCACTCCATCCGTTGTGGTCGGCGCTCTTACTCTCTCTGAGAGTTACGGCAACACACTGTACGTTTGGGAACTGAGCCTTTACCTTCTGTGTAAGTTCTTCGTATACGGAGGTATCAAGCTTACCTGCTGTAACATCGCTGTCAGCTGCGATACCGAGACACTTCTGGATATCTTCTTCGTTGGCAATTACAACGTCAGCATACTTTACAAGTTCTCTCATTACTTCCGGAGCCTGCTTTCCATAGTTCCAGAGCTTCTTTCTATAGTTAAGGTCGATGGATACTGTAGCGCCAGCCTTCTTTGCAGCCTTCATTGCATAGAGTGCACAGTCGGCAGCTTCCTGGCTTACGGCAGGTGTAATACCTGTTGTGTGGAACCAACCTGCATCCTTCATGATTTCATCCCAATTGAAATCTTCCGGCTTTGCCTTTGCAATAGCTGATTCTGCTCTATCGTAGACAACAAGGCTTGGTCTCTGGACTGCACCTGTCTCCAAGAAGTAGATACCGAGTCTTCCACCCTTTACCATATTGATGGCGCTTGTATCTACACCATACTTCATGACTTCTCTCTTACATGCTTCACCTACAGCGTTATCTGGAAGAGCTGTAACAAACTGTGCTTTTTCTCCGAAGATGGAGAGGGAGACAGCTACGTTGGCCTCTCCGCCGCCAAATGTTGCTTCAAGCTGTGGGCTCTGGAAGAGTCTTTCGTGTTCTGGGCTTCTTAGACGAAGCATTATTTCACCAAATGTTACATATTTTTTGTTGGACATTTATTGCCTCCCTTAGTTTCTACTGATATTTTAGTTATGAGAGTTTGCAAGAGTCAACAAAATGTCTGAATCTTTCGTTATTAAGTCGGTTTTACAGTGCTATAATTTTTTTGTGAGGTTAAATACATGACAGAATCAGAAATCTTTGAATTTTTCCACAATCTTGGAATCGTACCGGTAGTAAAGATCGATGACGCTTCAAAAGCAGAGAAGCTGGCAGAAGCTATGGTAAAGGGAGGCATTCCCTGCGCTGAGGTCACATTCAGAACAGATGCAGCTGAAGAAGCAATCAAGAGAATGAGCACAGCTTTCCCTGAGATGATTGTAGGAGCAGGAACCGTCCTCAATCCAGAGACAGCGGAAAGAGCTGTCAAAGCAGGAGCAAAGTTCATCGTATCCCCAGGTTTGGATGAAGACACAGTCAAGTGGTGCCAGAAGAATGGTGTTCCAGTAACTCCTGGTGTCTGCACAGCTTCTGAAGTACAGAAGGGAGTAAACCTTGGCCTTAAGGTTTTGAAGTTCTTCCCAGCTGAATCATCTGGCGGAGTTAAAATGCTCAAGGACCTAGGCGGACCATTCCCTCAGGTCAAGTTCATGACAACTGGCGGAATCAACCCAGATAACCTTGAAGAATATGCAAGGGCAAAGAACGTTTTGGCTGTAGGTGGATCATGGATGGTAAAAGCCGACCTCATCAACAACGACAAGTGGGATGAAATCGAAGCTCTCTGCAGAGAAGCTGTTACAAAGCTCCAGGGATTCGAGTTCGCCCATTTCGGTATCAACGCAAACGGCAAAGACGATGCAGAAGATATGACAAAGAAGTTCTCTCCATTCGGCATGGTTCCATCTGCAACAAGCAAGTCTTTCTTCATGGATAAGACAATCGAAATCATGAACGAAAACGGTAGAGGAAAGCATGGCCACATCGGTTACAAAGTCAACGATGTTGCAAGAGCAATGAGCTACGTCAAGAACCTTGGATATACAATTGCCGAGGATTCCTTCTCATATGATGCAAAGGGAAACGTAAAGTTCTTCTATGTAAACGAAGAAGTAGGCGGATTCGCTCTTCATTTCATGGCAAAATAATCATTTTCCGATTATCAGGAGGGGTGCAGAAATGCACCTCTTTTTAAATGAGCCATCCATCTCCATCCACCCAGCTTTCAGCTTTCACGTCTTTTATTTCATCCTCTTTTCCAGGCCATCCGAAAAGGAGAGGAGAAAGAGGATTATGCCTCTCTTTTCCTTCATGTCCCTGTCCATAGCAATAGATGCAGCCCATTCTACATCCCCCATATTCCCCTATATCGAAGCCGAGAATACAGTTGCATTCACGTCTCTTTCCCTTTTTCTTTGGTATATTGAGTCTATTTCCGCTGCACTTTTCCCATACTTCTTTTGTAAAGCAGCCTGAAGTATCCACCCCCAGAGCCTCCATCCACTCCCCTTCTCCACAGGAAGATACCGTCATACCATGTCTCCTACCCTCTTGGACAAAGAAGGAAGCAAGTTCTTCCATTTCACTCTTTAAAGGAGGTTTTATTTCGAGTCTCTCCATTTTTTCTTTCATAAAGGGGTAAATATCGAGAAAAGAGAAGACTACTCGATCTGTATATCCCTCAAGAAGGGAAGAAAGGGTGGAAAACCAAGCCTTATGGGAAGAAAGAGGGAAAGAAGGGGAAAGGAACACAGGATCATATCTCCACACCACCCTTTCCTTACCGACTCTTAAAGAAAGATTCTTGAAATCTTCCACTATCATTCTTTTGTCTTGGATTCCAGGCTCATATTCCCTTGGGTATGGAGTGATCGTTACATGCCAAAGAGTCTTCCAATTTTTAAGTGCATCTAAATGTGGAATCATTTTCCCCGGATCTTTGGTACATAGTCCAAGGCAATCTATGACATTAGGGTTAAAAGGAAGCTTATATATCAAATGATCATTATAAGGGCTACGTACCATCAAGAAGCCTTCTTCTATACGTTTCACCAACCATTGGCTATAGAAGGCAGGAATATCAGTACGCATGGAAGCAAAGGCTATCATATGTGTATTTTAGGCCACTAGAAGACAGGAAGCTACTCAAAAA
>JALFRH010000199.1 GCA_022785155.1 Spirochaetales bacterium | reverse complement strand
ACCTCCCCTTCCTTTATTCTGGCCATTTCAAGATTGCCCAGATAGCAGACATCCCTTGAGTATTTAAGAACAGCAGGGACATCGGAGGCGATGAAGCTCTCCTTCTCTCCCAAGGCCACGATCAGAGGGCTATCCTTTCTTGCTGCATATATCTCCCCAGGATAATCCTTGAACATTACACAGAGGGCATAGGAGCCTCTGACTCTGACCATTGTCTTTGCAATGGCATCGATGGGGCCGATGTTATATTTCTTGTAATAATAATCTATAAGCTTTGTAATTACTTCGGTATCTGTTTCAGAATAGAAGGAATATCCCTTAGAAAGCAGCTTGTCCTTAAGCTCCACGTAGTTTTCTATGATACCGTTGTGCACTGCAATTACATTGCTGTCGTCGGAGCAGTGTGGATGGGCATTGTTCTCGCTTGGTTCTCCGTGGGTGGCCCATCTGGTATGGCCGATTCCTGTGTGTCCTGGAAGGGTTTCTCCGTCCAAGGTCTTCTCGCTCAATACCTTCAGTCTGCCCTTGGCCTTTACGATTCTTGTTTTGCCGTCATCCCCGTAGACAGCCATACCTGAAGAGTCGTATCCCCTGTATTCCAGTCTGCTTAAACCTTCCAACAGAATCTTTGATGCATTTCTAAACCCTGAATACCCTACAATTCCGCACATATTTCCCCCGAAAAAAATTTATGGTGTGATTTTGTCATGTTAGGGAAGTGTTATCAATAGTGAAGGAAGAATGGAAAAGTATTTTTTGGTTTCTTGCCACTTTTTTACATAATATGTATGGTTTTTCTGGAGGAATATATGAACTGGGGTATTGTAGGATTGGGAAAAATAGCAAATAAGTTCTGTGACACCCTCTCTTTTCTAAAGAATGAAGGAGAGAATCTTGTTGCGGTGGCTTCAAGGGATTTGGATAAAGCCAAAGAGTTTGGAGATAAATACAAGGCAGAGAAGGCATATGGCTCCTATAGCGATCTCTTTCAAGACGAAGATGTGGATTCAGTCTATATCTCCACACCCAATAATCTCCACTACCAAGAGATAAAAGAAGCTTTATTGAAGGGAAAGAATGTCCTCTCTGAAAAGCCTATTACCCTGAAGGTTGAAGATACAAGGGAACTCTATGAAATTGCAGAGGAAAAGGGACTATTTTTGATGGAGGCCTATTGGGTCTATTTCCTTCCAGGAGCCTTCAAGCTCAGGGAAATATATGGAGAAATAGGAGAGATTGAAGAGATCGAGCTTTCCTATGGCTTCTACAGCGAAGGTAAGAGAAGAGAAAGAAAGTTCCTCTCTTCCCTTGGTGGAGGCGCCCTACTTGATATAGGAATCTATAATCTTGGGATCATGGCCATGCTGGGCCTGGAGAACCCTATGATTCTTGGAACAAAGGTCATGATGAACGAGTATGGTACTGACAAGTGGAGTGAAACAAAGCTTTTGTACAACGAAAGGACAAAGGTAACCACAGTGAACGCCATAGGGGAGGACATAGATAGAATCTGCACCATAAAGGGTGAAAAAGGCTCCATCTATATTCCGGATTTCCAATTCCTTACTTCCTTCTCAACCACAATCCAAGGGGAGACCAAGGCTTATTCCTTCCCTCTCGACTACAATGGCTTTGAGTATGAAATAAGGCACGTATCACAGTGCGTGAAGGAAAAGAGGACTTCTTCCCCCCTCTTCACATCCCGCCTGAGTCTTGATATATGTAGGACCCTATATAGAATAAGGACTCTATGGAATATGAAGTTCCAGGGGGTGGACAATGACTGACAGGGCCAAAGAGATCATCAAAAAGCTCTGTCTCTCCCCCCTTCAGGGAGAAGGAGGATACTTCAGATTTGTCCAGGAATTTGGTGAGAAATCAGGGTATATATACTATCTTGTGACTGAGGACACCTTCTCCCATCTTCATCTTTTGGATACTGACGAACTCTGGTTCTTTCTTGAGGGTGATGAGGCGGAGCAGACCATAGTGGACGAAAAAAGAAGCATTGAAAGAAGGGTGCTCGACTCCGACCATAGGGATAGTCTTGTTTTAAAAAACACCTATCAGGCTACAAGAATCAAGAAACCTGTCTTGGGATATACTCTGTTTTCCACTATTATGAGCCCAAGGTACCGCGACGATATGTATAAGAGCGGAAAAGACGACGAGAGAGTAAACAATATAAAGGAACTGAAAGATCTGATATGAAGAGAGTCTTAGTAACGGCAGGGCAATCCAATTTAGGAAAAGCCATCAGGGCAAAGTTTGAAAAAGAGGGATATGATGTCTGGTACACAGTGTCACAGAAATCAAAGGTCGACAGTCCCAAGGCCATTCCTGTGGACCTGAGAAATGAAAAGGAAGTCAAAGAGGCCCTGTCATCTTTTGAAGACCTTGATGTCCTGGTGAACAATGCAGGTGTATTTACCGAAGGGAAGCAGGATAAACTTGACCTTGATTCCTTTGAAGAAGTCTTTTCACTTAACGTCAAAGGCCTCTTTCTTGTTACAAGGGAGCTTCTTCCCTTACTGAAGAAAAAGAATGGTTCCATTGTAAATGTATCGAGTATGAACGCACTTCATCCAGGTTTTGGCTCCACGTCCCACTATGATGCCTCCAAGGGGGCGGTTTCTGCATATACAAGATCCCTTGCCCAGGAGACTGGACTGAGGGTGAACGCTGTGGCTCCAGGCCTTATTGAGAGGGAGGCTTTGAAGAAAAGCCCCCTGGAAGAGTATTGGCTAAGCCATAGTGTGAAGAAGGCCATGATGCAGGGAGATGAAATAGCAGACACCATCTATTTCCTTGCCACATCCTCAGGTATCTATGGTCAGACAATACTGGTGGACAACGGCTTTACCCTTCTCTGATCATAGATCCAAGGTCAAAGATACGGGACAATGATCGGAGCCAAAGACATCGGTATGTATGGAAGCATCCCTAACTTTATCTTTAATGTCTTCTGATACAATGAAATAGTCTATACGCCATCCTGTGTTCTTCTCTCTTGCCTTAAAGCGATAAGACCACCAGGAGTATATATCCCTCTCTTCAGGATGAAGGTAACGGAAGGTATCTACAAAGCCTGAAGAGAGAAGAAGAGTCATCTTTTCCCTCTCTTCATCTGTAAACCCTGCATTCATTCTATTTGTCTTGGGATTCTTCAAATCTATCTCTTCATGGGCCACATTAAGGTCCCCGCAGTAAACTACACTCTTCTTTTCTTTAAGGGAAATAAGATAGGCCCTGAAATCATCCTCCCACTTCATTCTGTATTCCAGGCGCTTCAAACCATCCTGGGAGTTGGGGATATAGGCGTCCACCATAAAAAAGTCATCGTACTCCAGAGTTATGACCCTGCCCTCTTTGTCGTGCTCATCAATCCCGATTCCATATCTGACGCCAAGTGGTTCATGTTTTGTAAAGATAGCTGTGCCACTGTAACCCTTTTTCTCAGCATAGTTGAAATAACTGTGGTAAGAGGGAAAAGATAAATCTATCTGGCCTTCCTGCAGTTTCGTCTCCTGAAGGCAGAAAAAATCTGCATCGAAGGAAGAAAAGATATCAACGAAGTTCTTACCCATTACTGCTCTCAGTCCATTGACATTCCACGATACAAACTTCATTTTAGCCTCCAATAGGAGTATACATTATGATTTGTTTTTTTCTCAACGGAGAGTTTGGTGTAAAAACCATCGGCTGCTTTATATATAAGCCATGGAAATTGAATTTACACCTATAGAAACGGAATCATGGTATCCCAGGGAGATCTTCCATTATTTTTCAAAAATTGCCCCGACCACTTACTCCATCACTTCCAAAGTGGATGTAACGAATATGGTAAAGACCATTAAGGAAATAAAACTTATTTTCTTTTCCTCTTTCCTTTGGCTTTCAACAACCAAATTCAATGAAATGGATGAGTTCAGGATTGGATTCAAGGAAATGGCTGATGGTTTTTCTTCTTTCCTTGACTAAGAGGTTTTTATTATAGTATTAGGAATACCACATATTTTTGGAGTCTCAATGGGCAACAATATTCTTATTGTCTTAGGCGTAGTAATTGGCCTCTTTGTCATTTTATCCATCTTTTCAAAGGCGACAGTCAAAAGAAGGACTCTATGTATGGAAGAGAAATACAACAATATCTTCAAGCCCCTTATAGAGAGTATAAGGGAGAAGGATTGTTTTTCAGATGACAGCCTAGTTGTGAAGATAATAACAGATACAGAAGACGGCGTCTTTGCTCTTCGGGATGATGAGAAAAAGATATGTGCCATTGCTTGGAAAGACGGCACCGTTGTATTCCCTTTCTCAGATTACAAGGCCTGTAATCTTGATACTGACGGCAAAATTCTCTTGAACCTTAATGTGGGGGACACTGTTTTCCCCATTTCTGTTTCTACAGGTCGCATAAAGAACAATTCTTTTCTTGGAAAAGAACTCTTTTCTATGGCGACAAAGCTGAAAAACTTTTTGGATGAAATAATTGAATGAGGAGTTATATATGGCTTTCGATTACAAAAAGGAATACAAAGAATTCTACTTACCTCCAAAGAAACCACAAATTGTTACAGTTCCCAGGATGAACTATATAGCAGTGAGGGGAAAGGGGGACCCAAACCAAGAGGGAGGAGAGTACCAAAGGGCCATGTCCATTCTCTACCCTATTGCATACACTCTTAAGATGAGCCCAAGATGCGGTAAGGTTACCGAGGGCTTTTTCGACTATGTGGTTCCTCCTCTGGAGGGGCTTTGGTGGCAGGAAGGAATTAAAGGCTTTGACCTTGAGAAAAAGAATACCTTTAACTGGATCAGTATGATCAGGCTTCCAGATTTCTTCACTCAGAGTGATGTCCAATGGGCAAAGGATGAAGTCTTGAGAAAGAAGAAACTTGATGCCCACTCCCTTGAATTCTTCTCCTTTGATGAAGGCTTATGTGTCCAAATGATGCATACTGGTTCTTTTGATAAGGAAAGAGAGAGCGTAGAGCTTATGGATGGATTCATTGATGAAGAGGGATATGAGAATGACTTCTCAGAAGTACGCCTTCACCATGAAATATATCTCTCGGACTTCAGAAAAACTCAAAAGGACAAGCTCAAGACAGTCATAAGGCATCCAATAAAGAAAAAAGAGAATTAACCTTTATCTTCAATGAAATATCCCTATTCCCCATAAGCAACTTCCCGACCTATGGGGATAATTATTATATAGGAAGAAATCAAGGCTTATGTATCATCCCATTCTTTTATCACCAAATGGAGTGAAGATACACTTACCTCTGAAACTATTGATTACAACATATGGCACCATAAACCAAAGCACTTCCAGAGCATTTTAATTCAATACACAGTTGGAAAGAATTAAAATGAGGTCTCATGATCGAAGCTGGAATCCATCCTCTCTCGTTCCTTAATGGCCTTCTTAAGTCTTTTCATTGCCTTCTTCATCTCCCTACAAGTCCCCTTCTTTGCAGCGGGAACGTTGAGTGTCCATGTAACACCATTGGATATTATGGTCCATATGGACTCCTCCTTTGTGAATGACAAAATTGTTTCTCCAGGGTGCTTCTTCTTGAACCTGGTGACTGCGTTTGCGTCACAGTTTGAAATAATTGATACACATTCCTCTTTTGATATGAAATTATACTTGTATAGCATCCTAAGCCTCCGTCATCAACTTCTTCAACACTGGAGATGTTTAAGAGTACCAGTGTTTATCCATATCTACAAAATAGGACGAAAAGAGAAAAAGATTCAGGAATACGTAAAATTACTTATCTCAGGTCTACCATGGAATGGATATCAATCTTTAACATAAATAATATATATAATTATTCCGAAATAGGATTTTATTTTCTATATATCAATCAAACTCAAATAGCTTCATAAAACTTGTCACCATATTTCTTTTATTAATCATCCTCATCTATTATTATTTAATTGGGACTAATATTTGAGAATTCTGTTTTGTAACATACTAGGAGTAATCGATGGGCAATTTATTTGGATATATTCTTCTTTTTGTATTATTGGGTTTTACCCTTTTGAATCTATATGCCTTGGCCACAAAGAAAAAAAGAGACCAAAACAATGAAGTCAAATACAACGCTCTTTTCCAACCAATAGACGACCAGATCTTGAAACTTGGAAAAGATTGGAAAGGAAGCCCTGTGAAAAGGCTCATAACCGAAAAGGAAGAAGGCATTGTATGCGTAAGGGACGATGGTAGAAAGAGAGCCGTCATAGCTTGGGATGGTGACTTGAGGACATTCAAATTCAGTGAGTTTGGCGGTGCTGAACTAGTCGAAAATGAAGACGGCGTCAAGATCCTTGTACACCTACCATCAGAGGTCCTTACTCTTCAGGCCACAACAGGAAAGTTCAAGAAAAAGAGCTTTATCGTGAAATCCATAACCAATATGGCAAAAGACTTTGTAGATTTCCTCAATGAGATCAACAAAACAGTATCGGCGGAATAAAAGATCTAAAAATGACCTCCCAATTTCCAGGAGGTCGTTTTTTGTTCCGATACTTATTCTCTAGAACTCTTTCTTTATCTCGAAGGCCTTCTCCACAAAGTCAGTCATAATACCGTCAGCCCCAATAGACAATAGATACCTTATTTCATCCTCGTCGTTTATCGTCCAATACTGTATTGCCATATTATGGCTATGGGCATAGTTAATGACTCTGCTGGTAGCCAAGTTCACTCCAAACTTGAAGTATTTTTTTCCATAGAATACTTGCAGCACTTTTACAGGTGGTTCATATCCCTTTCTTCCTAAAAGGGCGGCAATATAGAATTCAACCACTTCCTTTATGCTGGCGCTTCTGATTAAATCAGGATAGTTTTCAGAGGCATATTCTGAAATTTCTCCATTGAAAGTACCAAATATCACCCTATCCAAAATATTCCGTTCTATAAGCGTGTTATAAAGGATATCCAAGGCCTCCTTCCCCTCTTCTCCCCCGTTCTTTATCTCGATGATGTACTTGAAGTCACCCCTATTTTGGGTGTAGTCAAGAAACTCCTCAAGAGTGAGAATCCTCAAGTTGTATGGAACTTCATCGCCGTGAAGGTCTTTATATGGAGTGTTTCCATCCTTATCTACAAAGGACACTCCGATATTAAGCTTCTTCAGCTCCTCCAGTGTCAATTCTTCCGGCCTCAATCCTTCTTTTCCAAAGACATAAAAGCTATCTGTAGTACGGTCCAAAGTATCATCATGGAGAAGTACGAGTCTCTTATCTTTGGTGAAGTGGAGATCCAATTCCAATACATCCGGGACACTCTCACCCTTCAGGCAGAGCTCAATGGCCATCAATGACTCTTCAGGCGCATCCCCTCCTCCCATTCTATGGCCCACTATCAGGGTATCACCTGTAATGAAGGGGTTGTCAGTAACATAAGTTTCAATATTCCTGGGATTACTCTTCCACCTGGCATTGACAGAAAGGAGTAAATATACAATGAGGACAAAAGCTAAAATTCCCAATAAAACATAACAGAACTTTTTCACATGGAAAACCTACAACAATTGAAGAAACAGAACAACATGGAAATGTGTGTTTTTTCAATGATTTTACTTCCTCATATCTACGTAAGATTGTAATATTTCCATATGGCTAATACAGAAAGACTAGAAAGACTGAAGAACCTTCTCATCAAATCCAATGGAATCGGAATCAAAGAACTTGCAAAGATACTTGATGTAACTGAAATGACCGTAAGAAGGGACTTGAAGTCACTTTTGGAAACAGGGGATGCAGTAATCGTAAGAGGTGTCGCTGTATATAGGCCAAAGGCTGTAAGTGTCGAAGCCCAGGTATATTCCATTGAAGACCAAAAGAAAGTCATGAAAGAAGAGAAAGAGAGAATAGGAAAGAAAGCAACCGAGCTTTTGGTTGTTGGTGATGTTGTTTTTCTCGATGTAGGCACCACCGTCGAAAAACTTGTCCTCTCCATGGAGGACAACATGCAGATTACCGCCATGTGTTTTGCTGCCAACACTCTCTTCCAACTCCAAAAGAAGAATATAAGCCAGATCATTATGGGTGGTGGATACTACCATCCGTCTTCCACTGTCTTTGAAAGTGAGGCCATCATCCCAATAATGAATGGACTAAGGGCTACAAAGGCCTTTATTGCTCCTGCAGCTGTAGATATGGATTTGGGGCTCACCTGCTCCGTTCCTTATGACAAGACCATCAAGGAACTGGAAATAAAGAATTCCCAGAAAGTGATAGCTCTTATTACATCCAATAAATTCGGTAAAGTCAAATCCACACAATTCGGCACTTGGAATGACGTGGATGTGGTGATTACAGATAAAGGTATACCGAAGGAATGGGTGGATTTCTTCAAAGATAGGGAAATAGAACTATTTATTGTCTGACTCTTTCAAAGAGAACAAGTTCCTTCTCTTCCTGCTTGATTCCCTTTACGTGGGCTGAGGCTACTTGGCTCAGATTTGACATTTTGATCCTTTTATTGGCCAGAAAGGGCATATGGGTCAAGATTTCTATGTCTTCGACACATTCAGTTCCATAATAAGGATCGAAATAATAGAGATAATCGTTTGTCAGCGACGTAATTGTAATATATCTAACTCCGTCTTTGGAAAAGATTTTGGCGACTGCCTTTCCACCGTTGACCAAGGTCCTATATAGGCTACACCCCGGGCCGAGAAAGACTTCATGGGAACACAAATACTTCACAGCCAAGCCCATCCCTTTCATTTCACGCTCCAAAAAACGGGAAATGTGGCAGATACCCTCAGTGCCATTACATTCTTTTGACACCAAAAGGTTATAAGAGAGAGTATAAATACCTTCAATCAAATATGAGTCCAGCTCCTCCCTTTCATATAGATTGGATAGGGCATTTATTATAGCCACAGGAGCTGAGTCATTAGGTGTCACCTGATAGGAAAGAGGGGTCTTCATTACTTTATATTCCTATATTAAGTTTTTTAATGCAACACTGAAAAAGGCAATCCCATTCAATACATACATTACTAAGCGAGGCCCCCCAATGGAGAGACCTGGAAAACCTTAGATGTTATTTCTCTTATATTGATCCAAGAGAGCCTGGAGGGAGGAAGCGAGATCTTCAGCCGCCTTCTTGGGATCAACATTGTTTTTCAGCATATCGGAAGTGCCGTTCATAATAGCGTAGTAGAAGTCTGCACTTGGCCCCACTGTCACGCTCTTCATTTCAGATGGTGTAGACAATAACTGCATAGGAGCAATCCTATATTGGGGGTTCTCTTCCAGCTGTGCTTTGTATTCATCGCTCTCCAAAGCCTCCAGGGAAGAAGGAATATAACCTGTGGAAATGGCGAACTCAGATTGCACTTCCTTTCCTGTCAGATACTTTATAAACTCCCAGGAAGCCAGCTTCTTCAGTTCGTCCTTGCTGTCGAACATAACAAGACACGAGCCAGAAACCGTCGCTCCATATTCAGCTTCGTCGTTTACCTTTATAAATGTACTTGTACCTACGGTAAACTTATCTCCAACCTTCTCCAGGACAGATGAGACATTGGATGACGAGGAAGTGAAGACTGCAACTTCGCCGTTTACGAACTGGTTTGTGGAAAGACTCTTGTTCTCCACTCCACCCTCTTCATATAGGTTCTTCCATAATCCAAGGAACTCTTCAAGCTTTCCGTTCTCTACGCAGGAAAGCTCTGTAGCCATACTTTCACTTCCGTTTTTATTGTTCACTACATAAGAGCCCATCTGGCCAAGCCAGTTGGCAAGTAAAGGAGTATTGGGGACAATACCGTAGGAAGCTGCTTCAATTCCTGCCTTCTCCATATCTCTTTTGAGCTCTATGATATCCTGGAAAGTCTCAGGGGCTTTATCCCAACCTGCAGCTTCCAGCATATCTTTATTATAGAAAGTGATTGTTGTTGAAAGAGCGAAAGGAAGGCCTAAGACCACTCCCTGATATTCCCAGTTGGAAAGTGCAACAGGAATATAGGAAGAGGAAATATCGCCATAGGAGGCAAAAGCATCGGAGGCAGTCAAGGCACGTCCCGAAGAAAAGTAATCCACCTTGCCTGTAGCATCCATCTGCATGACATCCGGCAGTTCACTATAGTTTTCAGCACTTATGATGGTCTTCATAAGCGTAGTAGCATCGCTGTACTGTCCTTGGTATATGCCTTTGACAGTAATTTTGTATGGATTTTCTTTATTGAAGGTGTCAATAAATTTATCCATCAACACACCACTCTCATCGGAAGCACAGTGCCAGAACACGATGGTGACAGGTTCTTCTCCCAATAGAGTTGTCTTCGTCTCAGAAGCTTCTTTTGAGCCACTGGCAAAAAGAAGAGAGAATGAAAGGGAAAAAAGCATAAAAACGGCTAATAGTCTTTTCATAATATCCTCCAACTTAACCGACTAAGGATCCATCCAGACCTCCCTTCTTCATATTCCTTCTCATAATAAAGAAAAGAATAAAGGAAGGGATAAGTGAAATACAGACACCGGCCATAACCAGCTGGTAGTTTTCATCCTCCCAGCTGTTAAGGCGTGTAATGCCTACCATTACAGTCCTCATTTCCGGCGAAGAGGCCGTAGTGATAAGTGGCCATAGATATGCATTCCAAAGATTTATGAAGCCTTGGATAAAGAGGGTTGTGACCACTGGTTTCGACAAGGGAAGGAGCACCTTCCATATAAACCACAGGTCCCCATACCCATCCATGCTTGAAGCCTCCCTCATATCCTTTGGGATTGACTTGAAGCGCTGCCTCAACATAAACATTTGTGAAGCAGAGACAAAGGAAACCACCATTACTCCAAGATAGGTATTCAACAAATGGAGTTTTGACACCGTAAGATAGTTGGTGACCAAGAGTACGTCTCCTGGAATCATCATTGTCCCCAGTATCATGAAGAAAAAGAAGTTCTTGCCTTTGAAGTTGTAGAACGTGAAGGCATAGGCGGCAAGAATAGAGAGTACCATTCTTGTTGCAGAGCCAAAGAACGCTATAATAAAGGAGTTCAGGGTATATCTCACCAGGTTTCCTCTTTCAAGGGCATTCTTGAAGTTTTCAAGATACTTGAAGGAAGAGGGAAATAGTTTTGGTTCCAAAAACTCAGAAGCCGTCTTGAAGGAAGAAAGAAAACAGTAGATTAGAGGGAATACTATTATAAAACCCAGGATAAGAGCCACAGTTGTAACGATTATATCCATTATAAAATCTATCTTTTTACGCTTCATAATGCACCCTCCTTTTTTCTGCAACAAAGGATAGTATTGTAAAGAGAAGAGTCAGAATAAAGGCTGTAAGACTCAAGACTGCAGCCAAGCCATAATCTGAGCTGGAGAATCCTGATTGATACATCATGGACATCAATGTATTGGTTGCAGAGGACTCAGGGCTTACCCCCATGATTATGATCATAGGGGCGGACGTCATCATACATAGCACCAAATTGGTACAGAAGATATAGAAGATGGTGGGGGATATAAGAGGAATCTCCACCAGGAATATCTTCCTCCAAAGAGATATACCATCAACCTCCGTGGCTTCCATGACGCTTTTCGGTATTCCCCTCAATGCGGAAAGCAACAAAAGGTAATCAAAACCTATACCCATCCACACAGTAAGGATTATACATGCAGCGAGAGCTGTCTCAGTACTCTCGAACCATCCCAGTTTCAGGGAGAAAAAGTAGTTTATGAAACCTACTGATGGACTGAACATTGACTTGAATATCATACAAGCAGCGGACATGGAGACCGACATGGGAAGGGTGAACATCGTCTCATATACTGCACTCAGTCTTCTTCTCTTCTGGGAAAGTAAAGCCAAGGTAAGGGTGATTACGAGTGTAATCGGAACATTGAAAATGGCGATTATCAGTGTATGCTTCAGTGCAGGGAGGAAGTCCTTGCGGGAGTATGTGTAAATAAAGTTCTCCAAACCTGCAAAGCCTTTTATGATTCCCTTGGAGTTTACCCTTGAAAAGGCATTTATAATTGTCCTGATAAAGGGGAAATATATAAAGGCAATGGCAAAAACCATAATTGGAAGAAGGAGAAAGAATACTCTTCTTCCCTCTCTTCTTCTTTTTGCAGATCTTCCTTCCCTACTCATTTTCTTCTCCAAATTGAATATTCATTCCGCTCTCGCTATAAAAAAGCAAAGAATCGGATAGGGAAAAGGAAAAACCTATCTTAGACTCCGGTGTATATACTTTCTCCACCCGTCTTCTCTCTTCTTCCAAAGCAACTATTTCCACACCGTCTTCCACCATATGGACGCAGACACTGTTACCTGTATACTCTGCAATAGTTATTTCGGCGCTGAATAACCCTTGTTCTTCCAGAGTTATATACTCAGGCCTTATTCCCAGTTTCAAGGGAATAAAGCTCTCATTTCTCTTTTCCAGGATGTCTGAATACTCTTTCCCCAATTCCAGTTCTTTTCCAAAGAGACTGATGAAGAAGCCCTGATCTTTTCTGTAGGCTGACACAGGAAATATATTCATCTCCGGGTTACCGATAAAGGTGGCCACGAATATGTTCCTTGGATTGGAGTATATTTCGTCAGGTGTGCCTATCTGCATAATAGAGCCATCCTTCATCACCACCACTCTATCTCCAAGGGTCATGGCCTCAGTCTGGTCATGGGTTACATATACAAAGGTAGCGTCAATTCTCTTACGGAGCTTCAAAAGCTCGGACCTCATTTGATTACGTAGCTTTGCGTCCAAATTTGATAGAGGCTCGTCCATAAGCATGACTTTGGGATTTCTCACAATGGCCCGCCCTATGGCCACCCTCTGCCTCTGTCCCCCAGAGAGCTCCCTTGGCCTACGGTCCAAATACTGGGAAAGGCCAAGAATTTCAGCAGCTTCCTTTACCTTTCTTGTTACTTCAGCTTTATCTTTAAGGCGCTTCTTTATGGCAAAGGCCATATTGTCGAAGACTGTCATATGGGGATAAAGAGCATAGTTCTGGAACACCATGGCCACATCCCTGTCTTTGCTCTCAGTGTCGTTTACGAGGACATCGTCTATATAGAGTTCTCCCCTGTCTATTTCTTCCAAACCTGCAATCATCCTCAGCGTTGTGGATTTTCCACAACCTGAGGGACCAAGGAGAACAACAAACTCCCTATCCTTTATCTCCATGGAAAAGTCTTTGACTGCAACTACATCCTTTCTTTTTTCCTCTTTCTTTTTTTTAAAGAACCCAACCTCTCTTTCTTCATATATCTTTGTGAGGTTTTTCATTGTAATTGAAGCCATATTTATTTCCGCTTTGTTATTTTCTTTTATTTTTATGAGAAAGTAACAAAATAAATATAGTAAATCAAGGCGATTAATATTCCATATATAACATCTTTAAGCTTAAAATTATCAAAAATTCAACAATTTACATAATAAATATTATTGTTATTATCCATTGATTTTGTTATTTATAACATTTGATAATATTTGCTATCAAGCATCAAAGAGTTTATGTTCTTCTTTTTCCACCAATTGTTTTTTTAATTCTCATTAGAAAACAGTCGAAAAAACTGGAGAATCAAATACTCAATCCGACAGCAGTAGTCTCTCTACATCATCTCTCGTCAGTGTTGGGCCTTCATGCCTGACGACCTCTGAGGCAAAGAGGTTGGCTTTCTTCAAGGCCTCCCTTCTTTCTTTCCCCATATTTCTAAAGGCGATGTAGGTGCCAAGGTGGCAATCACCTGCACCTATGGAGTCCACCACCTCTGATTCCCTGCTCTCTTCATAGATCGTTTCATCCCCATGGGCTATCATGGCGCCATCCTTTCCCATGGTGACTATTACATCGTTACCTGTCATAGCCTGGAGAGTTCTCATTGCCCTCTTCAAGTCCGAATCTTTTGTATAACTTACAAGCTCCTGGTCGTTTAGATGAATAATGGGCTTAAGGGCGAAGATACGGTCTACAAAGCTTTTCTTTATTGTCAGAAGTCTTGGACCGGGAGCAAAATATATGTTCTTAAAGTTGTTTTCCTCCAAGAATAATACGATCTCTTCCCCGGTATCTTCTTCAAGCTCCAAGCCACAGAGATATACGGAGGAAAACTGTTTTAGATCAATTGTCTTGAACCACGCCCTATCAAACTTATACTCGATGCCGTGGTATGCAATGAAACTTCTCTCTCCGCTTTCCTCTACCAGGCAGATACAGGCGCCATGGGGCTCCTTAGAGGTGCGGAAAACGGGAATACCCTTTTCCTTCAGCTCCTTCTTGACAAAGTCGCCATAGATACCGCTTCCTATTGTCACACCATGGAGATATGGTACAGACAGCAGCCTCTGCATCTGTGATACGTTATATGCGCATCCACCCAAGGCATAGTGATGGACACCGGAGTTGATTGAATCTGTTGTAGAAGGGAGCCTAGGTGTAGGTATTACAATATCTACTGTGCAAGAGCCGATGACAAGTGTCTTTTCCATATTCCACCTCAGGTAGAATATACCAAAAACAGGGCTCTGATTCCTATAGAAATATAGTAAATCTTCCTTCTCTTATTCCAAATCAAGCTTCATCAAAACCAAAGACTGATATTTTCCTTCCCGGTTTAGAAATCCCTTTTCATTCTCTCCATACTTCACGAACCCTAGTTTTTCATACAAAGAAATGGCCTTGTAGTTGTCTTTCACCACTTCCAGCTCCATTTGGGAGTATCCAGCATTTTTTGCGCATTCAATGGAAGAAAGAGTAAGGGCCTTGCCAATTCCCATCCCCCAATAGGCCTTGCTGACTGAAACGCCGAAGGAGCATCTATGCTTTATTTTCATCCTGTTCCCTATGGACTCCACTCCTGCGCTTCCTACTATCTTTCCTTCCAATAGGGCCACCAGCTGGGCTTCCCTTTCCTCCTTCTTTTCCCTTTCCATGTACATCCCCTCTTTTTCAGGAGTGAAAGTACACTCTTCCGGGTAAGTAAGAAGAAAGTCGCTTTCACCATGGGTTTCAACAAAGTTCCTTAAAACAGCTTCGCCGTCTTCTTTCTCTCCATTTCTTACCACCAAAGTCCTTTGGTCGGATAAAGTGTATTCTTTGTAATAAATCATCTCTTTCCTTCTTTCCTGTCATCATAAAGAGTTATTTCTTTACACATGTTTCGAAATATAATGTACCAAGAATGTAAATATGAAAAGAGAAAATGGAAGGTTTTATAGCTCTTTTGGCTTAAGTGCAGATATAAACAATCAGGAAATGGTTTTTGATAAAGATCCACCTGCACTCTCCACTGTATTTAACGCCTTGTCAGTTACAATGATATGCTCACCACAGTCCCAAGAGAAGAAACACTTCTTGTCATTCCCCTACACATCAAGGTGCTACGACACAATGAAAAAAGAATAAAATCAGAATGAATAATGCCCCGCAGACGGCTGAGAGAATCATCAATCTCTTCTATTCTTTCTCTCTTTCAGTTTTGGACCGATGAATTGCTACAATCGAAAGCAGGAACAGTATTACTGTAAGAGGCCTCTGGATAAACCCTGCAGACACTTTGTCGCATATATCCTGGAACCATTCTATCATGGAAGCCGGAGTACCCTTCTTTACAGCATAACCTCTCCACATTGAAATTTCATCAAGAGCAAAGTCCATACCAAGTTCAGCAAAGTTAGGAACATCTTCCAATCCTGGAACCTTTGTCTTTGTACCGATGACAAGGGCTTTTACATCATACTTCTGTGTATCCCCTGGGTTACCTACAGATGCAACTGTCTG
>JALFRH010000145.1 GCA_022785155.1 Spirochaetales bacterium | reverse complement strand
GGGTCCTGGAATACCATTGTAGCCTTTGTCCTGTACTCCTGCATTGTAGACTTATCTACTTTCTTACCATCGAAAATAACTTCTCCCGCAGTAGGTTTATAGAGATGAAGTATGGATCTACCTGCAGTAGTCTTACCGCATCCAGACTCTCCCACAAGGCCCAAAGTCTCGCCCTTTTTTATTGTAAAAGATATGTCGTCTACAGCCTTTAAGGGCTTTGTCTTAAACATACCCATGTTTATGTCGAAATACTGCTTAAGGTTTTTTACTTCCACAAGTGTCTTTTCTTCGCTCATACTTGGGTCTCCTTTCCTAGAACTTTAGCAGTTCCATCTTCAATACAGTCTTTGACATTAATCCAACAACCGGAAATATGGTCATCGTTGATTCTCATTCTTTCAGGTCTCTCACTGAGACAGATCTTCAGAGCTTTGTCGCAGCGAGGAGCGAAAGGACAGCCCTTAGGCATATTCAACAAATCGATGGGTGTACCTGTAATAGGCTGTAGTCTCTTTCCTGCAGTATCCTGGGTAGGAATAGACCTTAAAAGACCTTTTGTATACTCATGCCTTGGGTTATAGAAGATCTCATCTGCTGTACCCTGCTCACAGATGGAGCCGGCATACATGACGATGACTTCATCGCACATCTGTGCTACTACTCCCAAGTCGTGGGTAATTAGGATGATCGCCATACCCAGTTTCTTCTGAAGTTCCTTCATCAAATCCAATATCTGGGCCTGAATGGTGACGTCGAGAGCTGTTGTTGGCTCGTCGGCAATGAGAATATCAGGTTCACAGGCAAGAGCCATGGCGATCATAACCCTCTGCCTCATTCCACCTGAGAACTCGTAAGGATACTGCTTCATTCTCTTTTCAGGCTCGTTGACATTAACAAGCTTAAGCATTTCAACTGCTCTGTCCCATGCTTCTTTCTTGTTTCTGTCAGTATGGAGCATAATTGCTTCCATTAACTGATGACCGATGGAATAAGTAGGGTTAAGGGATGTCATAGGATCCTGGAAGATAATGGAGATCTTCCCTCCTCTTATATGCTTCATCACACCTTCACCAGATCCAACCAGCTCCTGGCCGTCGAATTTAATGGATGAACCTTCCTTGATCTTTCCAGTAGAGGCAAGTATCTGCATTATTGAATATGCAGTGACGGACTTACCTGAACCCGACTCACCTACAATTCCCAAAACCTTTCCATGATCCAGGTTAAAGGATACTCCGTTTACAGCCTTCACTTCCCCCGCATCGGTAAAGAAGCTTGTCTGAAGATTTCTAACTTCCAGTAATGCCATATCTTCCTCCTTAACCGTTGAGCTTAGGGTCGAATGCGTCTCTCAGACCGTCGCCGAAAAGGTTCAGGGAGAGGACTATGAGAGAAATCATCACAGCTGGTATTACCAGTCTTGATGGGTAACTGTACATTCCGTTCAAGGCATCCGAAGCCAAGGACCCCAAGCTTGGCATAGGTGCGTTTACACCCAATCCAAGGAAGGAAAGGTAGCTTTCCGTAAAGATGGCGGATGGAATCTGGAGGGCTGTGGAGATGATGATGACGGAAATACAGTTGGGAAGAAGGTGCTTTGTAATGACCCACTTTCCCTTTGCTCCTGCAGTGCGGGAAGCCAATACATACTCCTGCTCTCTCAAAGAGAGTATCTGTCCTCTTATCTGACGTGACATGGATACCCAGTACAAAAGACCAAAGACAATGAAAAGGGAGATGATGTTACTTCCAATCTTCTCAAACACCGTACCTTCCAATACTTTTGATAAGGGTTCCCTGATTACTGAAGCCAGAAGAATTACCATAAGCATATCTGGAAGGGAGTAGATTATATCTACGATTCTCATTATCACAAGGTCCACCTTACCTCCGAAGTATCCAGAAATACTTCCTACTGTAAGACCGATCAAAAGTACGATGATGGAAGCAAAGAAACCTACTGCAAGACTGATTCTCGTTCCATACACGACACGTATGAAATAGTCTCGCCCCGCTCCGTCGGTACCGAAGACATGAGGGAAGATCTTCTCCCCCGCCTCGATTCGTTTCAGTTCCGTCTTTCCATACTCGAAGGGCTTAAGGTTCTTGAAGGATGGATCTACAGGCTTACCTGGAGTTACGCCAAGCTGCGTATCATAGGCATATGGCCAGAAGAACGGAATTACAATACAGCCTACTGTAATCAAAACGATGATGAAGAAAGAGACCATGGCCACCTTATTCTTCTTAAAGCGCTTTACGCCATCCTTGAAGAATGTGGAGGAAGGCCTCATCTGTACCAAGTATTCTTTCTCTTTATCGGTAGCAGGTCTAAAGTCCCCAAGATCCTGCTGAATGCTGAATGGTTTATTTCTATTAAGCATCTTCCTTTCCTCCTCAGCTGAAATCGATTCTCGGATCCACAATCTTATAGAGGATATCGGAAATGAGGTTCATTATTACGATAAGGGAAGCCAATACAATTGTAGTACCCATGATCATGGAATAATCTCTGTTGATGATGGATTGGACAAAAGCTCTTCCGATTCCAGGAACAGCGAAGATCTGCTCCACCACAAGGCTGCCTGTGACGATATATGCAAGCATAGGACCCACATATGTAATTACCGGTATCAAGGCATTCTTAAGTGCATGGCCGAAGATGATCTTTGCCGGAGCCACGCCCTTTGCCCTGGCGGTACGGATATAATCCTGTCCAAGGACATCCAACATACTTGAGCGGGTAAGCCTTATGATGTTGGCCATTGGGGAAAGGCCCAGAGTGATGACAGGAAGGATCAGGCCCTTTGCCGTCTCACCGTTTGCAGGAACCAACCCAAGCTTTACTGAAAAAAACAACAGCAGCAGGGACCCCATGATAAAAGACGGCATGGACACAAAGGCCGTGGATATAACCATGACCACCCTATCCAAGATGGTATTTCTTCTTAAAGCTGCCATAG
>JALFRH010000080.1 GCA_022785155.1 Spirochaetales bacterium | reverse complement strand
TTCATGGATGGAGAAGAGTCGGATATCCATGGGGCAGCACATTCTCTTGCTCTCTTTGGCACTACTTGTTGTCTTCCTACGACACTCACTTCTTCAGATGAAGAGCTCTTCTCCTTTCTAGATAATCTTAAGTCCAGTCAGAAGAATAGGAGGAATAATGAAGCCAGAATGCCTGGAGCACATCTGGAGGGCCCATATTTCAATATGGACCAAAAAGGTGCTCAGGATCCCAGATATATTATTCCTCCTAGGAAAGAACACTATATGAGGGTTCTTGAGAAGGCTGATGGTGTAATAAAGAGATGGTCTGTTGCTCCAGAAGTTGAAGGAGCCATGGATTTCATAAAAGACATATCCAGTATGGGTATTGTAGTTTCTGGTGGCCATACCAAAGCGGATTTCGATACTGTAGGTAAAGCTGTAGAGAATGGTATGACAATGCTTACCCATTACTATAGCGCCATGTCCAGTATGATAAAAAAAGGTAGCTGGAAGATACTTGGAGTAACAGAGGCTGGTTTCTATTTTGATGAGCTGACAGTTGAACTTATTTCTGATGGCTGCCATATTCCAGCTAACCTTTTGAAGCTTATATTCAAGCTTAAAGATAGAGAACATATCATCGGTATTTCAGATAGCATGAGAGGCGCAGGCTTTGAGAGTGGTGACAGCATCCTTGGCCCAAAGAACAATGGTACTCCCGTAGTTATTGAGGATGGAGTTGCAAAGCTGGCGGATAGATCCTGTTTTGCCGGGTCTATTGCAACAGGTATAAGAATGGTAAAGACCCTATCCACTCTAGCAGAGTTGGATATGCCTGCTGTCTTCAGGACAGTTTCATATAATCCTGCTCGAATTATAAAGATGGAGAATGAAATAGGAAGCCTGGAGAAAGGAAAGTATGCTGACTTCATCATCTTCGGTGACGATTATTCTTTGGACAGTGTTTATATTTCGGGAGAAAAAGTAGAGTAAAAGAGTAGTTTAACTCTAGAAAACAATGCATTTATTTGCCATAGAATAGGAATTTTTATATTCTATAGAAACCTATTGGGAGAATAAATTGTCTAAAAAGATAAAGATATTAGCTACTTTCTTGGTAGTTCTTATATTAATTATAGAGGGATTGTTTTCCGCTGAAGATACTTTCAGAACTACTTTTGGTTCAACAAGCCTAGGCCTTGATGGCATAGGAGAGGGAGTCTTTCCGCTCTCCCTCTCTTGGTCAAAGACCAAGGATCTCTCCATTCTTTCAGAAGATGACTTTGATAAAGCTCACTTGGTTTTCTCTTTCGGCTCTTCTGTTGCACGTGATAGAGATTATGGCTTTGATCCTGAGACAGGTTCCCCATCTTGGCTGGGGGCAATACTAGAAGGGCAGGGAAATAACACAAAATATTATTTCAAGCCATCTCTTTCCATCTCTGCTTCTCTCTCCCAGAAGTTTGAGTATTGGACAATAAGGGGAAGTATTGCCACCAGATATTCCCACTTGATGGAGAATCCTACAGATATAGATGATAATCTATACTTTATCAATGATGATGGATCATTGAAGTTCAATGACAAAGATGCCATAGCAGCCTATCCATGGCTATATGGAGAGAGAACGAATTTTACAGCCAATATTAGCTTGACAGCATCCCGCTCCTATATAGTCGAGGGCTTAGACAGTATGAATGTATCCCTTGGCTTTGAAATGGGGCCATGGTGGATGCTTAACTCCATTTCCAATGGAAATAGACTCAGCGATTATTATAAAGTCACAGCAACGGCAAGTGAGAGCGTGAAGATCAAGGATACCCAGCAGTCCATTAATCTTAGATGGCTTAATGTTACAGCAAGCCATTCAAACTCCCTTTCTTATACCTTTGGTAGGGTAGTTCCAAAGGAGAAGCTGAACGCAAATAGATTGAAGGGAGTTCTATCCGACTCTTTCTCCATTAGCTTCGCCGGCCCTCAGCTTTATGATTCCTCCACATCAGTATCTGCTTCAGTATCACTGAACAACTACCTGTACTTCGGAGGGGTAGCCAACATGAAGGACAGCGGCTTCTATTATTCATATCAGTCCAATATATCAATAAGCGGCTATCTGAACCTCTTTGGTATCGTATCCTTCTCTCTCTCAGGGACAAGGTATCTTTCCCGTGGCCTCTCCTCCAGTGCCCTATGGAGCGCCAGCGGTGAAGTCTACATGAGTTTCAACTTCTAGGAGGAAAGGAATGAAAGGAATAAAAAAAGCATTACTGATAGTTCTTATCTTCTTAGCTGGTAGTACACTCTTTGCTGTATCTTTCTCTACTTCAATCCTAAACATTAGTAGCGATACCCATTTGTTATCAAACTTTGGAAGTGATGGAATACTTGGAGGCTTCTTTCCTTTGGAAGCCGAGTATAGATATAAGACCACACTTCCAGAGTTTATGAGGGAAAACGGATACTCCTTGAACTTGGATTTCTCTTCAGGAATAAAAGAAAGAGTACTGAAGGTAAACCCAGATAACGGGAAAGTGCTGAAGGAAGAGAGATCCTCTCTATTTTATCAAGTCCACTATATCTACCTTAATATTGATTTCTCCAAGGCTCTTATCAGGGAGTCATATATGAATGAAGACATCCTTGCCCTTCATTTCTCCATTCTTGCTGACTATGAGAATGCCTATGAGAGGTTTGGGTATCTGAGTAATCCAGTAAAGAATACCGGAGCCTTCAATATATATAACGAAGAAACCAAAAGAATAGAGAGCCGATATAATTCCTTTGAATATGTCCCTGAGCTGATGGGAAATAAAAGATTATCCCAAACTGGAATGGGCTTATCCCTGACACTTAATTGGAAAGAAGAGACAGAGATGACAAAAGACGGCATATGGGGTGAAGTAAGCTTGGAGTATATGCCGTCTTGGATGCCATTCCATGAGAAAGATGATTCTGACTATCTCTCAATA
>JALFRH010000070.1 GCA_022785155.1 Spirochaetales bacterium | reverse complement strand
TTATCACCCAAATATAGAATCTTGCCACCTTCTGCAGTACAGGAATCTTCCTGTACTGCACAAGGGCGGTGAAAGTTGCAATGATGAGGGAGAAGAAAAAGGAAATGAGGGTAAGGGGGATTGTCATCAAGAGTCCCGGCTTAAGTATCTTCCAAAATGAATCCATTACCAATGAGAATATATTGCTGTCCATAACAGAGATATTACATCAAAGGAAGGGGTTATCCAACAGATGGAAATATTTACCCCTCTTTAAAACTCCATAAGAAGTGCATCCTTAAGTCAGGAGGTTCTTATGAAAAGAACATATTTTAAAGAGAGGATCTTTGTTCCTCTGGTGTTGTTGATGGTGTTGGCCGCCATTACTTTCTCATTTATTTCATGTATGCCTGATCTCCCTGGAGAGGAAGATACTGTTGTCATTCCTCCTGCTCCCGACCCTCTTCCAGGGGAAGAGGAGCCGGAACAACCTAAAGCCTGGGTGTGGCATCTCACTGGCTCCTGCCCGGAGTCCCTGTCATTTCAGATTCCTGAAGACGAAAGCGGCGTGCAGATTTTCATCAACGGAAGGGGATCGAAAGTGCTCTCTGACGGAGACGAGTACACTATTCTCTCCGAAAGGGTGAAAGCCAAGGCTGTCAAGGGTGACGGTCTATGGACAGTATACCTGGACGGATCCCAGTGCGGCGTCCTGAAGTATGAATAAGGGGGATTCTTCTAGAGTCAAAGCCGATGGAGGGGAAAAATCTATCGGTGGATGAGAAATCTTAGAAGATCGGGTATAAATAGATTGAGGCAAAGGGGTCGACTCTTTGCCTCTTTCTCTTTAGAGGATTATCCATCCTCTTCTCTTTCTTTCCCTATAAGAGAGCCAGAATAGATTCTCTATTCGCTTTCCTCTTATATTCCTCTTTCTTTCCGTTTCCTTCTCTCTACCCAGTCCAAAGAGACCTATGATAAGAGAGAATAACCACCCTGTGTAATAGAAATAAGACCTAGTTTTTTTCATAATTAATTATACCATAAATAGAAGAGAAAGTGTAACTTAAATACATATAATTTAAAGAATTATCAAGGAAAATCGGTTCTTTGATCATTTAATTTCGGGACCGGGAAAAAAGAAAAACGGGACAAAAGATTCTTTCTTTTTCTTCGGTTTTTTCATTCTGTATAGACTGCAGGGAATGAATGTGGTCTATAAGGGGGGATGGTGAGGAAAGGATAGTGCCGCCCTATGGAGGGAAGAAACACCAATGGAGTAAAATCTACTATGAACATGGGTGTTATTTGTTTCTTATGAAAGGAATAAAAGAGATGAAACCAATGAGTACATCGATGTTTCCTTATATATCAAAAGGTTGCATAAACTAAAGGAAGTACATTATACTTTAATAAGTTATTTATAATAACTATTCGGGGGAATATTAATAATGGGAAAAACGATGAATACCTTAAGTGGTAAATCATCCATATATATTTATCTTACCAGTCTAGATACCATTAGTCTGTATTCCCTAATTAATAGGTAATAGAAGTCACAGGTCAGGCATACGCTTGCCCTGTTTCTTTTTTGAACCTCCATAGCCCGTTTTGAAGGTTGTACTCCGCTTTTGTAGAGCTGTCTTATTCGGGTGATAGATATTCAATACCAACCACCTGCCGGGGGTAGGGGGAGGTATGTGAATTAAACTCTCCATAATATAGGCATAGGGATTGGTTTTTGATATATATGTCAGTTTTTAATGCGTCACGACAAAACCGGAGGGCTATGTCTTAAGTTATGGATAAAAAAGTGCCTTCCCTCAAAAGAAGGAAGACACAAAAAACGATGGAAGGCATAAGAAGAAAAATGGATGATGCCTTCTATATTCACTCTATCAGGCCGCACTTAATATCACGGCACCTGGACAAGAAAGACAATAGGTCCACATCCAAGGCATTGAGGATACGGGTGAAGGATGAGAAGTTTATAGAGCCCTTGCTCTTATAGAACTTCTGGTAATTGGACCTATCCATATCCATGGTTCTGGATATGGTGTGCTTACTTATGTTTTTCTCTCTTCTTATGGAGTCCACTGCCTTCATGATCAAAGGGAGGGGTAGGGCATTCAAGGCTTCTTCCTCTGAAATAAGGAAGTCTTTCTTTTCCATGTAGTGGAAGAATTCGTCTATTGAGGAACCATAGTTGTTGCACTCCCTTTCAAGGGTCGAGAGCATGACGAATTCTACGTTTTTGACCTTTGACATCTTGAAGCCGTAGTAATCGATGGTGTTGAGAAGCTTATTGGTGTAAGAATCCATATATCACTTCTCCTTCCAACCGGCTTTTTCCATAAAGAGCGACATGGCTCTATGGGCATGCTCTGATGAATAGATATCTATTATCTTTTCCAACTGGTCTTCATGGTTGGAATAGAGATAAAAGATTTCGTTTACTAAACCAATCTGGGGGGGGGGGTAACCTCCTTGCTTTCTTCATTCTTACGTACTCTCCTTTTCTATATAAAACAGGTTTTTCAATGAAAATGACCAAAAAAAGATAGAAAAAACTTAAAAGACTCTTTCTTGGTCATTTCCATTAAAGAGGAATAGAGAGTAAATGGTGGTTACATTATAGGAGAAAACTATCACTCTCTATTCCTGAGGCCTTCCGACCTCATGTACATGGTAGACGGGAATACTCTGGTTTAGGAGGGGTATAAATTGACAATCTATATCCCTTCGGCTCCAGAGGAATAAAGCAACACTTTTCCCTTCTTTCTTTTTCAGACTATATGGGAAATAGACTAAAAGAAGGAAAAACGTGTTTTATATATAGAAGAAACAAATATATTGATAATCGGATCTCTGAATAAAGCGAATGATATCGGGGGATAAATGAACACAGAGAATAACAATAAAAGAACAGGCATAAGATGGGCCCTTGTGTTTTATGATTCAATAATCACCATAGGAATAGAGATTCTATTTCTATTGTTCTATGGCGGCTCGAAGCTCGATCTCATGAGTTTCATAACTCATGGAGTTGTGGAGCTCTTTGCCATCATAGGCGTAAGATTCGCCTTCAATATATATCGTACCATATGGAGATATGGTGGAATCCAGAATTATATGAAGATGATGATCTCCGATGGCGTGGCCTTCATCATCTATCTTCTCTTCTGTAGATTCATTATTCCTGTAGATAGAATATCTGTGGTGACAATGGTGGCCATGTCATCCATGATCCTTCTGGGATCCTTGGTAATAAGGATGACATATAGATATGCCTTCAAGTGTGGCAATAAGGATACTCCCTTCGGTAGATTCCTACTTTGGTTGCTCTCTACATTTGGAAGAATCAATGTCACCAGATTCCAGGAGAGAAGAAGAATCAAGGTTGCCATCCTTGGAGCTGGAAACCTAGGTAATACTCTATATGCAGAAATAGGAATGGATAATATGAGCCCCTATGAAGTCAGATGCTTTATCGACAGCGATAAAGAGAAGGTGGGGCGATATATCAACGGATGCATAGTTCTGGATGAAAACACCTTCATCCCTGAGAATCTTATCCTGGACTACAATGTACAGGAAGTGTTCTTCGCTGTACATAACTATCCCCAGGATAAGATGAGGGCCATTTATGAGAAACTGAGTAAGGCCGGCATCAAAGTCAAGAACTATGATATTCCTCATATGACCTCAGGGGGCGAGAAGCCACAGCTGAAGGAGTTCGAGATAGAGGACCTTTTGTTCAGACGCCAGGAATCCATCATCAATGAGAAGATCAACGCCTACTACAGAGGAAAGACAGTCCTTATTACAGGTGGCGGTGGATCCATAGGCTCCGAGCTTTGTAGGCAGATAGCCAGAATGACACCTAAGAAGATTATCATTCTGGATATCTACGAAAACTCCGCCTATGATATCCAGCAGGAACTGAAGATGAAGTATGGAAACAAACTGGATCTCTCGGTAGAGATTGTTTCCATAACAAACAAGAAGGGCCTTGGGAGAGTCTTCGAGACCTATTCTCCTGATATCGTAATCAATGCCGCCGCCCATAAGCATGTGCCTCTTATGGAGCATAACTGCATAGAGGCTGTAGAGAATAACGTATTTGGATGCTTGAATATCATTGAGCTTTGTGAAGAGTACGGAGTATCACGCTTTATGATGGTCTCTACAGACAAGGCTGTGAACCCAACCAACGTCATGGGTGCCACCAAGAGAATGTGTGAGATGATAATGCTTGCCTATAGCACCAGAGGAAAGGTGAAGTGCTCTGCCACAAGATTCGGCAACGTCCTTGGCTCTGCAGGAAGCGTCATTCCACTCTTCAAGAGGCAGATAGCAGCAGGAGGCCCTGTCACCATTACAGATAAGCGCATTATACGCTACTTCATGACCATATCCGAGGCCAGCCAGTTGGTGTTGGAGTCTGGTGCCATGGCAGAGAACGGAGAGATCTTCGTTCTTGACATGGGAAATCCTGTCAAGATACTGGATCTGGCAGAGAACATGATATCTCTCATGGGGGCAAGAAACATCGATATAATCGAAACAGGCTTGAGACCTGGAGAGAAGCTCTATGAAGAGTTGTTGGTAAATAAGAAGGAGTTGGATAAGACAGAAAACGACCTTATCTTCATCGACAGGGAGTCTCCGATTACAATGGAGGATCTAGAGTATAAGCTCTCCATTCTCTCTGAGGCCACAGCCTCCCTCGATGACGACGGCGTAAGGGAAGCGCTGAGAAAGGTTGTTCCAACATTCAAGAGACCTGAAGAAGTCAATAACGCTTAAAGTGAGTAAGGGTATTTCTCTTCTTTGGAGATAAAGCTTATCTTAAGGGAAAAGGAAGAGAAATGGATTATATAGGGACACTATTACGAGCATTTGATCTTATGCCTTCTCTATGGTGGCTCTATTTGATCTTGACCTTTTCTCTTTCTTTTATCGTTCTATATCTCTTCAATAAGGAAGAGCTGAAGGTAGATAAGATAGCTCTTCGCTCTCTTCTCTCCCAATATCTCCTGCTGATTTTATATATGACAATAATAGGAAGGACGAGGGTAATCAAGAGAGCTGAGTTCATTCCCTTTTGGTCATACATCAGGCCATCCCTGTGGTCTGAGATTCTTCTCAATTACGTTCTTTTCATTCCTTTCGGCTTCTTACTTTTCTCTTCCCATGGAGAAAGAAATGAGATAGGAAAGCGGGGCTTGGACACAATGAAATGTGTTCTCATTGGCTTTCTTATCTCAACACTAATTGAGATCAATCAGTTCATCTTCAGTATCGGCCTCTTTGAGTTCGATGACATCATAGGAAATACTCTTGGTACCTATATTGGAGTGATGATAGCAAGAAGAATAATAACGATAAGAAGAGAAAGAAGAGTTCTATATTAGTTTCCTGCTCTCTCAAAGGAGCATGTGACTCCAGACGATAAGGAGAGATTTGAACCAGTGTCACCAGCCACCTCCAGTGTCAAATCAACTGGACCGTCAGCTGTAATGGGCTGGTTATAGGGTTCAAAGGTAATTCTATCTAGGGAATAAGAGACAGAAGAAGCGTTATCTACATCGATGGTGGGTTAGAATAGATGGTCTCCAACAATAGACGACTGGGCCCTTGCCCAGGGTGTAGATTTCGTCATGCTCCTTGCGGGGAGGATAGATTCA
The DNA here is from genome assembly GCA_022785155.1 of Spirochaetales bacterium. Lineage (GTDB taxonomy): Bacteria > Spirochaetota > Spirochaetia > Sphaerochaetales > Sphaerochaetaceae > Ornithospirochaeta. Next base: position 758 of record JALFRH010000070.1, on the reverse strand, counting down.
AATATCCTGAAGGATGCGAAGAAGCTGAAGATGACAAGGAAGGAGCTGGTCTCCTTCATGAAGTTCCTCAAACTTACGGACAACGGTAAGACAGTCACAATTCATAACAGGAAGAAGAGGTACACGGAAGTTGCAGAGTTTTGGGGGCTCTCCTTTGATACCACCTTGAAGTGCCTAGGCTAGCTTCTGTGTATAACTTTTGCACTTGTTGTGCTATATTAAAACACGCATTGTTCGTATTTTCATTAGTTCATAATTATTAACAACCAAAAACTACCCATCTGTACCTTGCATAACATAGCTTGATCCTATTTCCCTAAGGGTGGAAGAAACGGAAAGAGTGATATACTAATTGTATGGTTGAGTGGGTTCACATATAACCGTTACAACAAAATAAGAAGCATATAAAAACAAATCCGGGGAGAATGACATGTATAAAAGGAAGTTTGAACCATTTGATCATAAGGTATGGTTGGCAAGTCCAACCATGCATGGTGATGAATTAAAGTACATAACCGAAGCATATGAAACCAACTGGATGAGTACTGTTGGTAAGAATATAAACGAAGTTGAAAGGATCGCTGCTGAAAAGGCAGAAGTCAAATATGCCGTTGGACTATCTGCTTGTACAGCTGCTCTGCATCTATGTATGAAACTGGCAGGAGAGAAACTGTACGGTAAGCCTGCAATCAGCCACGGAGCTTTAGAAGGCAAAAGAGTATTTTGCTCAGATATGACTTTCGATGCTACTCTCAATC
>JALFRH010000048.1 GCA_022785155.1 Spirochaetales bacterium | reverse complement strand
CCAGGAGTGTACAGACAATGGCGATAATCATGGTTGTAGCGGCTCCGTTAAGTAGAGAGCCGCTATAACGGCAGAGGATGTACCACATCCTCTGAAAGAAATTCATCTGTGATATTGTCATCAGATACTGCTTCCTTTATTAGTTGGAGAGAGGCTGGACCGAGATTGCCTCGTCCATCATCCTATTGTAGTCCTCAACTGTAAGTGTGGCGAGAACCTCGTTGATGGCTGCAGTAAGCTCAGGATTGTTCTTTGAAACTGAGATGCCGATGTTGATCTCCTCCTGGCTTACTACGAAGTTGTCGTCACTCTCCGTGAAGTCCAAAAGACGGAATGAAGGATATGCAACGAGGGCGGCCTGTGCAGTAGGCATGTCTGTGCAGATGAGGTCCACTCTGCCTGCTGAAAGGGCGACGAGCATTGCAGGAGCACTTTCCTGTGCCGGGAGGATGTTGGCGTCCTCGATCTGAGGAAGACATACATCATACCAGACTGTGTTCTGCTGGCTTGTGCAGACGGCACCCTTGAGGTCTGAAATGCCCTGGGCATTCTCATACTTGCTTCCTTCGTTTACAAGGCAGACGATGGATGCATAGTAGTAAGGTGTGGTGAAATCAACCATCTGGAGCCTATCGGAAGTGATGGACTGGCCTGCGATTACACAGTCAACTGTTCCAGACTGTACTGCCGGAACAAGGGAATCCCAGTCGAGCTTTACGATCTCCAGGTCCTTTCCGAGCTTCTCGGCGATAAGCTTTGCCATCATGACATCGTAGCCGTAGGCATATTCTGTGCTGCCGCTGATCTTCACGGCTCCGTTGGCGTCTGTGGTCTGAGTCCAGTTATATGGAGCATATCCACATTCCATGGCGACCTTGAGTGTATTAGAAGAAGAGGAAGATGCTTCCTTTGAGCCGTTGGCAAATACAAATGCCACTGAGAGCATAAGAACTAAGAGTACTGAAGCGATTTTTTTTACGTTCATTTCAATTATCTCCCTAAAGTTACAAGTAGGATGAAGAGAAAATACTACTTTGTTAGTAAATGGTCAATATGTTAAAGAATAATATTTAATGTTATTATAATAACATTTATTATCTTTAATATAAACTTATGGAAGATAAGGGATATAGAATAAAGAAAAAAGTGTTTTCCAAGCTAAAAAAGTGCTGCTGCTTTTTGTGGCCAAAATAAAGATTGAGGTTAGACGAAGCCTAGTGAGGTTTCTTTTGAAGAAAAAGGAGGAGTGTTCCTATAAAGAGACAGGATAGAATCCATTGTCCCCCAATAACATGTATTCCTTGAAGCCTTTTTCTCTCAGCATAGTCTTGGCCTCTTCCATTCCATATGACAAATAAGCCTTGTCGTGGCAGTCTGTGGTTATTGTAATGGGAACTTTCCTTTCTTTGATCATGGAAAGAATGAAAGAGGAGGGGTATGGCGTCGTCCTATATCCTTTGGACATGGCTCCAGTGTTGACTTCGATTATTTTCCCTCTTTTTTTCGCTTCTGTGATGACAGCTTCCGCCCCTTCTTTATACCAGGAATATGACTGGAAGTCCCATTTCTCCCTCTCTATGAACTTTGTAACCAGATCTATATGCCCCAGTATAGAGTAGTCGGAGACGCACATGAATCTGATGACTTCTTCCCAATAACTATCTATTAGGCTTCTAAATGAGCCGAAGGCTTCTTTTGCCTTCAGAAAATACTCTGCAGTATAATCGATGGGCCAGGATTTATCTCCTTTCCAGAAGTAGTGTACGGATCCTATGGAGTAATCAAGAGTAGAGGGGGCAAGGGGGGAGAGGGAGAAGGCATCCCTACTTTCAAGTTCCAGTCCTGAGTATATCTTGATTATTCCCCTATACTTTTCTTTAAGGAAAGAGAGGGTGTCGAGGTATTCCTTCTCTTTTTCTTTGCTTTTGATTCCACACTCATCAAAGGGGAATGCCGTATAAGCATGGGAAGAAAAACCTATGGAGGTAAAGCCCTGGTTTATGGCCTCCATGACCATTTCTTCAAGGCTGTTTTTTCCATCACAGAAGATAGAGTGTGTGTGGAGGTTTTGTTTCTCGATCATGGTTTATTCCTTTTTCATTAGTGCTTAAAGGCAAATAGCTTCCTTGATTATACTATTTCGGAAGATATGAGAGAATATCGGAAGTCAGGTAAGAATAGGGGAATAAATACCCATGATTCAAAAGGCATACTCCTTCCTTTGGTGCCATAATGTTTTGATTCCCCGTTTTCGTGCTAATATATCCTATATGGGGGAATAGTATGATCATCTACAAGGCTAGAAAGAGAGACTTCGTAAATGACTGTATGGAAGGAAGGATCAGCTATGCTGTGAAAGCCGATTTTGAGAATATTCTGGGGAAAGCCAATGAAAGCGAAGTCAAGGCTTGGGATAATTCCCTTAGATTCATGGCTTCTGTAGTCATGACACCTGAGATAGATGATGATACCACAGTCTGTATTGAATACAAGCTCCCCAATAGCGGCCATAGAATAGATTTCATCATTGCAGGACTGGATGACGAGGACCATAACAATGTGGTAATTGTAGAGTTGAAACAATGGCAGAACGCAGTTGTTGTGGAAGACAAAAAGTATGTGAATACTTTTCTCGGTGGGGCCAACAGGGATGTAGCCCATCCTTCTTATCAGGCATGGTCCTATGCCGTGACCCTTGAAAACTACAACGAAGCCATCAGAAATGAAGGCATCAACCTCTTTCCCTGTGCCTATCTTCATAACTATAACCTTTTTCCTGGTGATAAAATAAACGACCCCTCCATTTTCCCTGAGATAAACGAGGCCCCTGCTTTCTTCCATAGTGGAGAGAAAGAACTCCAGTCCTTTATCCTCAAACACGTCAGAAAAGCTTCTTGTGTAGATATTATGGAAAAAATAGACAACGGCAGGCTCAAGCCCTCCAAGTCGCTACAGGATGTGCTGGGGAGCCTCTTGAAGGGAAGCAGGGAGTTTCTTCTTCTCGATGACCAGAAGGTATTCTTTGAGAATATCATGGCTTATGTAAGAAGAACGGCACTCCACTCTGAAGATAAGACTGTGTTTATTATCCAAGGTGGTCCAGGAACTGGAAAGAGCGTCTTGGCCGTCAATCTTCTTGCCTCCACCATAAGGGAGGGGAGGATGGCAGCCTATGTCACCAAGAACTCAGCTCCAAGACATGTTTATGAAGAGTTGTTGGTGAAAAAGGACAGATTCCGTAAATCAAGGGTAGGGGAACTCTTTCTAGGCTCAGGAAGCTTTGTCGGGGCAAAGGAGAACGCCTACGACGCTTTGTTTGTTGACGAGGCCCATAGATTAAATGAGAAATCCGGTATTTTCCATAACATGGGAGAGAACCAGATAAAGGAGATAATCAACGCTTCCAGACTGTCTGTTTTCTTCATAGATGAAGACCAAGTGGTCACTGCCCAGGATATAGGAAGTGTGGAGGAGATCAAGTATTGGGCTGGAAAGCTAAATGCCAAGGTCATGGAGGGAAAGCTAAGAAGCCAGTTCAGGTGCAATGGAAGCGACGGATATCTTTCGTTCCTTGATGATATCTTGGATATAAACCACACCCAATACTCCTTCGATCCTGATGACTATGACATTGAGATATTGGATGACCCCAATCTTGTCATGGAGAGAATCAAAAGTCTCAACCTAAAGGACAATAAGGCCAGAGTCCTAGCTGGGTATTGCTGGGAATGGAAGTCAAAGAAGGATGGAATCGGCAATGACATTATCATTGACGACAAGCTTTTCTATCATCAATGGAACTTCAGCCGAACCCAAACATGGGCCATAGATGAGGATTCCGTGGAACAGATAGGCTGTATCCACACCAGCCAAGGTCTGGAGTTCAGCTACTGTGGAGTAATAATCGGGGACGACCTGCGGTATGAAAATGACAGGGTAGTAACGGATTATACAAAGAGAGCCAGTACAGATAAGTCTCTTTCCGGCTTGAAGACTCTATGCAGGAAAGGGGATGAGTCGGCCTTGAAGAAGGTGGACGCCATTATAAGGAACACCTATAAGACCCTATTGTCGAGAGCAATGAAGGGGTGCTTCGTCTACTGCACGGATAAGGCCCTTGGAAATCACATGAAAGAAGAAATAGAGAAAAACAAAGCCTTGGTGGCTTCTTTCAAGGAAAAAGCAAGGCTTGGATAAAAAAAGCAGGGCTTTCACCCTGCTCAAGATCCTTAGTTTTCGAACATCCTTCTGATGCCGGCTTCCTGCATGACACCTGAATACTGGCCGATTTTGTTTCCGTTTTTGAAGAACACAAGATTAGGAATTGTCATGACTCCAAATTCAGAAGCTAATTCCGGGTTCTGGTCTACATTGCACTTGCAGATCTTGATCTCTCCCTCAAACTTAGGTGAGAGTTCCTCAAGAATTCTTCCCTGTGCTTTACAAGGACCGCACCAGTCAGCATAGAAGTCGAGAAGTACCGGAAGTGTAGAATCCAATACTTCATTTTTAAATGTATCTTTATTAATGTGAGTAATCATATTATCCTCCGTGTATAAAATATAATTAAAGAATGATGAACTTGGCAACAACAGCTGAGAATTCTGTTTTCTCCAAAGGAATAGTATAAGAGGAGGAGACGATAAGTCCCTTACTCCAAATATAATCCAGTCTTTCTTCTATCTCTCCGTTTCTTCTTGTTACACCGCTCTCTGTCTCGCTGGAGAATCTTGTGGCGTCGAAGGCATCCTGCCACTTCAGGTCTGAAAGGATGTCGCCGATCATGAAACTGTGGTCGGTCCTGTATTCATATTCAGTCCAATCCGTCCAGTCTGTGGAAGAAGGAGCATAGGAGGAAAGGAAGAAGATCTTTATATCGCTTCCTTCCTGGCTTACATACTCTACTATGCCTTCAATATCCCTGTCTTCTAGGCTTTCAACAAGAGATATAACCTCTTCTGTTTCTCCTCCATCAGGTAGGAGCGGCTTCTGATCCATAGATAGTATCGTTATATCCTTATCCTCGGAAACCGACAGGGTGATACGGTTATCAGTCATCTCCTTGATCACGGAGTTTCTGAATACTATGGTGCCTCCCTCGATTGTCACGGCATCCTCTCCCAAGAGAGTGGAGAATCTCGATCTATTTGAATATGAACCGGTGAGGGCCATAATGAGGCTGTCTGTATCCTCTATGCTATTCTTTATAGATAACAGGACATCCTCTTCCAGCTCCTGGTCCCCAAG
>JALFRH010000039.1 GCA_022785155.1 Spirochaetales bacterium | reverse complement strand
ATCAATAAATCGAGTTATAATGAAAATAAGAAGGTAAAGAAAACTCAGAAAAATTAAGATTTATGAAATTTATAGTCCAAAAGTAGCATAGAAATTTCATTTTTAATACTAATACCTGTTCTCTTCTAGGTAGATGGGCTTATTGTATGATAGATATATCACAAGCTCGGTTTGATAGTCCTCAAGAATCACCATCTACTGGTAACTCCATATTGACCCTTATGTTTCAAATATGGAGGTTTGGGCGGGACGAACCAATAGCTGATCCTTGTCCTGACGAAGAGGACGCTGTAAGGTTTCTGGCACAAGCCACCTTTTTTGTGGGCAATTTTGCAGTTGGCATTATAGGTGGACTTAACACTTATGTATAAACCTGCATAGTAAAGGTTCAAGGATTCATGGAAGGGCTCAAGTACCAGTCAGTTGGGAAATATTCGGCCAAGACTTCTGACATAAAGGTTTTGAATCAAATTGTATTTTATAGGTTAATTGTTACTGTTTCTTTTGGTTTATCTACAAGTAACAGTGATTGCTGCCCCTTGTATCGGGGCAGTAATGAGATCTTTTTTTTAGACTTTGTAGAACTTCTTATACCACTCTGCAAAGGCTCTGAGGCCATCTCTAAGAGAAGTTGAGGGTTTGAAGCCAAAGTCGCGTTCCAGGGCTGAAGTATCGGCAAAAGTGACAGGAACATCACCTTTTTGCATAGGAATAAGTTCCTTATGGGAGGCAAAGTCATAGTCTGGAGGGAGTATTTCCGCTCTTATGAGTTCCTCTGAGAGAATCTGGACAAAATCCAGAAGATTCTCCGGTTTATTGTTTCCTATGTTATAAATAGCATAGGGAGGAATAGGGAGGCCATCTTCTCCTGTCTTTCTCTCAGGTGCTTTCTCCATAACCAGTTTTATTCCCTTTACGATATCGTCTACATAGGTAAAGTCTCTCTTGCAGTTTCCATAGTTGAATATCTTTATGGTCTCTCCCTTTATGAGTTTATTGGTGAAGCTGAAATATGCCATATCAGGTCTACCTGCGGGGCCATAGACAGTGAAGAATCTTAGGCCAGTGGATGGGATATCATAGAGCTTGGAGTAGGCATGGGCAAAGAGTTCATTGCTCTTCTTTGTTGCAGCATACAGCGACACTGGGTTATCTACCTTATCATCAGTGGAGTAGGGGACCTTCTTATTGGAGCCATATACTGAAGAAGACGATGCATATACCAAGTGGTCTACACTGTGGTGTCTGCAGGCTTCAAGTATGTTATAGAAACCGATCATGTTGGATTCTATATAAACATCCGGGTTTGTTATGGAGTATCTTACACCTGCCTGGGCTGCAAGGTTCACCACGATATTGAACTTGTAGGTATCGAAGAGGGAATCAATGAGAGCTCTATCTGCAATATTTCCCTTTATAAACGTAAAGTCCCCGTTGAGGCTCTCAATCTCTTTGAGTCTATATTCCTTAAGGGCCACATCGTAGTAGTCGTTAAGGTTATCGACACCGATGATTTCATAATCGGTGGTCTTGATCAGTTCCTTTACCAGATTGGCTCCAATGAAGCCGGCGCTTCCTGTTACAAGTACGGTCTTTTTCATTTTATTGTTATTCCTTTGTATTCCTTCTTTATCTTCTCATATCCCTCGATGGATCCCACATCAAATCTCTTTCCCTTCATTACATAAGCATAAACAGGTCTTCTTTTCACCAGCCATGAAACAAAGGATCCCGGGGCATCTGTGCCACATCCGGAGGAGATTCCCTCATTTATGAGCTTGGCGTCTTCCTTTATATAATAATAGAAAGGCGGAACAGCCCAGATTGACTTGGGCTCCTTTGGCTTTTCCTCCATTTCCATTACCTTTTCATTTTCATCTATTACGATTACTCCTGTTTTTCTCAGCTTATCCATATCTTTTTCTTCGTGTCTCATAATGCATGAGGCGTTTTTCTTCCTTCCATATTCAATGAAGGAAGAAAGGGAGAAATCCAAGACATTGTCTCCGGCAAGAACGACTATGTCATCATTGATATGGGCCTTCTCTATGGCGAACTCAATATCTTTGACAGCTCCTAGTCTATGGTCGTTATCTTCCGAGCCGTCATCCAATACAGTTACATTCTTCCTTTCTTTTCCCCAAGCTTCAAATTGATCTATGAACTTGTGGTTGGATACAACCACAGTCCTTTCCACTCCCGATGATTCCAAATCATCCAGGAGCCAATCTATTATTCTCTTTCCTCCCACTTCCAATAGGGGCTTAGGAAAGTTCAGCGTCAAAGGATACATTCTTGTAGCGTATCCTGCTGCAAGTATAATAGCTGTCATTAGAATCGTCCTCCCTCTGCTTTTCCCACACCTGTGGCTGTAGAGCAGATATATGCTTTATATTTTCCCTTAAGGGTAGGGAACTCCTTAAGGTATTCGTCTTCAACAGTTTTCTTTATTTCATCGGCTTTTTCTGGATCGATAAGTGCCATGCAGCACCCTTTGAAGCCAGCACCGCTGAATCTTGCTCCATATACTCCATCCAGCTTTGAGAGGATGTCATAGAGCTTGATAAGCCAA
>JALFRH010000009.1 GCA_022785155.1 Spirochaetales bacterium | reverse complement strand
ATCAAAAAAAGCTAAGGAGTTTCAAAGGAAAGATGCTGAAAATGTCCCAAGTAACAAGTATAAGGGAACAATGGAGCGAAGGAAAGACGATTAGCGAGATAGCAAGGGCTGTCTCCGTTGACAGGAACACGGTCTACAAGTACACGCAGATGACTGACTTCAGCAAGGCAGTGGCCCTGTATGTGCCACGTGGATGCATGCTGGACAAGCATAGGGATGAGATCATCGCCATGCTGAAGGAGGAGCGCAAATGGTTCCACAAACAGCGCTACACGGTGTTAGCGACCATGTAAATCCCGATGCTTACGGTTTCTAGTTATTGTCTTATATATGATTAGAGCTTAACTAGAATACTTTAGGTGAACTTTCTGGGTGACCTTTTCAAGAAACAACCGATTTGTAATTGATGTAAAAAAGTATATTAGGGGAATAATTTATTATATAATAAGCATTTAACAAAAAGAAAACCCTAGGATTCCCTAGGGCTACTATATTCGGAGAAGGGGGGATTCGAACCCCCGGACCCGGTATTAGCAGGTCAACTCCTTAGCAGGGAGCCCGATTCGGCCTCTCTCGCACCTCTCCAAAGTAGTTTCGGAAGGAGAGGGATTCGAACCCCCGGTGAGTTGCCCCACGGCTGCTTTCAAGGCAGCTACCATCGACCTCTCGGACATCCTTCCGTAACGATACAAAAGGGATTTTAGAAAAAATAATGGATACGTGTCAAGGATTGAAAGTGAGTTGAATCCTACCTTGTCCTATGTTTTGGAAGCCATTTTGAAGATTATTATGATTTGAGACAGGTATTTTGCCTTTTATTGTTATTCCTACACCGAAGTCTTCTTCAATATCTGTAGCAGCCGTATCTTCCAGGAGACGCTTTGTAAGAGTGTAATGATCGTATTGAAGCATGACGGTAAAAGACTCCCTTTCAATTAATTCTTCCGTCTTCACTATTTTCAACACTTCCTTGGTGCTGTCACCGTAGGCTTTTACCAGGCCTCCTGTTCCAAGAAGGGTTCCACCGAAATATCTGATGGTGCAGACACATATATTTGTTATGCCGGAGCCTTTCAAGACCTCAAGAGAGGGCCTTCCTGCTGTATTCTTTGGTTCTCTGTCATCAGAGGAGGAAAAGAGTGTTCCGCTCTTTCCTACAACTGCAGAGTGGACTACATGTGTTGCATTGGGGTGGAGGGATCTTGTGAATAGGACCTTTTCCTTTACTTCTTCCAATGACTCTACGGGATAAGCAATGGAAATAAAACGTGATTTCTTGATTTCTATTTCTGTAGTTGCTGTCTCTAGAAGTCTTTTCATGCTTTGATTCTAGCTTTCAGGCTCTTTCACTGCAACAACCAGTTATGGGAGAAAACATTGTCCTGATTGAAGGCTGATGTTATTTCCGTCGCCATTTTTGTCAGTTGGTTTATCTCATCTATTTCCATGGAGACTATATCTATATCAAAGTCTTTTTCTTTTCCCACTCCTCTGATAATGGCCCAGGGTTCCATGGCTATGACCCAAGAGAGAGCTATAGAGTACTGGGATGTGTTGTATTTGTCTTTCAATTCATTGATTTTTTCCAAGAGACAGGGAAAGAGAGGGGAGGAAAGCGCCTTGATTGTTTTTCTCTCGTCATCAGGTGGGTTTGAAAGGGAGTATTTGCCCCCCAAGAGGCCTAAGCCGCCTGGGGAATAGGTGATGGTCTTGATTGGGAGTTTCTTTTCTTCTTCCCAAGTTTTGTTCCAAATAAGGGAGAGATGCCTTTCATGATATGAAATAGGGAAATCTTTCATTACCTTTGTAAGAAGAGAAAGGGGGAAGTTGCTTACTCCTATTTCTTTCGTCACTTTTTCCTCTTTCATGGACTCAAGGGTCTTTAAGGATGAGAAGAGGGCTTTGTCGTCTGTAGGCCAATGGATCATGAGTATATCAAAGTAGTCGCTTCCAAGTCTTCTTCTGGATGCATCGACTTTCTTTCTCATGGTAGGAAGGGGCATGACCTTTGACCATATTTCATACTCTTCCCTTTCTATTCCGGCTTCCCTCATGGCGCTATAGAGCATGGAATCCGCTTCGGAGTAGGAGAAGGCTGTATCAAAGGCCCTGATTCCTTTCCTGAAGGCTTTTTTGATAAGGTCTTTCCCTTCCCTTGGGGGCAAAGGGGAGTGGAAGGCACACGCTCCCATGTTCCATAATCCCAAGGCTGTAATGACTTCGTTATTCTTGGTCTTCACTTATGCACTCAACTTTTGCGTCTATCATCTCCCTGTCGCTGAAGATGAACCAGCCTTCAAATTCTTTTCCTTCCAATAAGAGAGGTAGCCATAGCTTGTCGTCTTTCCACATCATATCGTAATCGATGGCGTTCTTATCAGTCCAGAAAGGTCTTGCTTCATCACACTCTTTGAGTTCTCCTTCCCAAGAGTCTGCAATAAAGACGTAGCACACCATTCTCAATCCGTCTTTGAACTGGAATCTAAGGGTACCTTTTTCCTTCAGTCCGGAGACTGTAAGGCCTGTCTCTTCCTTTGTTTCCCTTACTGCAGCTTCAAGACTGGTCTCTTCAAGCTCTATGTGCCCTCCCGGAGCATTGTAGTACCCTTCGCCAAGGCCTCTCTTTTTGAGAATGAGAAGGATTTTATCTCCATCCATGACATAAGTCAGAACACAGCGGTCTTGTGGCTCCCAACTTCCCCAAGGGACATCATCTATTTTCTCTGCATTTCTGCATCTTTCTTCGATTTTCTCTTCACTCAAAGCCTGAGGGGCTAGTTTTTTCTTTTCTTCCCGTTCCTTCTTCTTTTCAGGGTATTTCTTTTCCCAGCATTCATCGCAGAGGTTTTCATCTCTGCCTAGAATGGCATCCCAGTTCATTTTCTTCCCACATTCTCTGCACTTCATTCTCCAAGGCCATAGTCTTTTCCTGAAGATTATGACTATGCCTAAACCTATGGCCAAGGCTATATACTCGCACCAAGGAGCCAGTTTAAGCCAATCTATGAAGATCAACAGAAAATATACAGTGAGGAATATCAAGGCAAGAAGTAGTGTAGAAAACCTCTTGTTCTGTCCGTCCTTAAACTTTCTCAAGGAAAGATTGAGTACTATCAAGAGGATCATCACATAATCGAAAAAGCTGGTAAAGAAGTTTAGAATCATAGATGGAATGATATATCAAACTTTGGATTTGATATATGAGTGGATGCAAAAACTTGCAGATTGCCGTGGTTTTTCTTCTTTTGTCCTATACATACTTTATCTGGGAATTGTCCTAATTTATATAGGACCTTATAAATTGCAAAAGGCAATATATTAGTTTAACCTTTCTATAGGAGATAAGACATGAAAATCAACAAATTTATCGATCATACACTACTGGCTCAGGATGCAGATGAGAAGAAGATAGATAAGCTTATTGCAGAGGCAAAGGAACACGATTTTGCTTCTGTTTGTGTAAATACTTGCTGGACAAAGAAGTGTGCAGAAGCCCTTAAGGACACAGATGTAAACGTTTGTGTCGTCGTAGGCTTTCCTCTTGGCGCCATGGATACAAAGAGCAAGGCTTTCGAGGCAAAGACAGCCGTTGAGGACGGCGCAGATGAAATCGACATGGTCATTAATGTAGGCTGGCTCAAAAGCGGAAGATATAGTGATGTGGAGAATGATATCCGTGAAGTCAAGAAGGCCTGTGGAGATAAGCACCTTAAGGTCATCATCGAGTGCTGTCTTCTTACGGATGAAGAGAAGGTGAAGGCTTGCCAGCTGTCGCAGAAGGCGGGAGCTGATTTTGTAAAGACAAGCACAGGTTTCTCAAAGAGCGGCGCAACTGTCGAGGATGTAAGGTTGATGCGTAAGACGGTGGGGAACAGCCTCGGAGTAAAGGCTGCCGGAGGAATAAGGGACGGTAAGACCGCTGTTGCCATGATAGAGGCTGGGGCTTCACGTCTTGGATGCTCAGCTGGAATCAAGATCATTGAGGAAACAGATCCAAATGCCGAATACTGAGAATGTAACTCCAGGGGCGGATTTCCTAAAGTCCCTGGGTTTTCCGACCCTTGATGTCCATGAGACCTTCCAGCACTTCGATTTCACTACTCCTGGACGAAGGGTCCTTCTTATAGGGCCTATGGGATCAGGAAAGACTGAATATGCCGCCAGGGTTTGGAGAGACGCCCAGGTTGCAAGAGGTAAGGGTGAGAAAGTCGCCGCTGCCACCAGCACAGGTGAAAGGGACAGAAGGAATATATTCTTTATAAGAACCGTAATCGACGGCGCCAGATTTACAGACTACCCGGAGGATGCCTTGGCTTACCGTTCGGGATATATCAGGTGTGGAAACAACATTGCAAGGGTTCGGGACAGCTTTGACTTCGAAGCCGTTCTTAAGGATAACCCTACTGTAGGTACATTCATCATAGACGAAGCATCCTTCTTCGATGAAAGATTGGCTTATGTTGCAAGAAACTATGCAATAGACGAAGGATGTATGTTTGTTTTTCCTACACTGGTGCTGAACTTCAGAAGGGAGTTCTTCAACTCTACAGCCCGTCTCATGCTTGATATAGCAACGGATGTAATTCCACTTACAGCCTATTGTGAGGAGAAGGAGTGCCTGAACGATGCCTTCTATACATATCGTTACTACAGTGTAGAGGGTAGGGAGTGTCCGGCCCTTTACTTTGACCCCCTCATCATTGTGGGAGGCGATAAAATGAAGGAGGGAGGCCTTGAGCCAAACTACGCTTCACGTTGTGACAAGCACCACTATCTTCCTGGCAAGGAATATACTTTCTTCACTCTCAAGCCCCTTGGTTTGGAAGCTGGAAAGGGGGAACTGAAGCCTCTTTTGAAGGAGTTGGAAGCCTTGAAGGGCAATATGAAGGAATCAAAGCTCTATTTGTCTCTGCTTAATAGATATGGCAATGATAAGGATGGAGAGAAATATATGAACTCCCTCTATACCGATATGATTGCAGAAAAAGCCTTGGCATATCTCTTTAGTGAGCAGAACATCGTAAGCGAGATGCTTCTGAGATCTATTGTCAAGGATTTGGATCTGGATACCAAATATCTTGAAAAGACATTGAAAGAAAATAGAAGGCCTGTTTCCTTCGAGGAACAGTATCTTTTCTAAGGGGATGATTTATGGAAGAGAAAAAAGAAATTCAGGAGCTTGGAGAGAAGATGGTCTCCAGCAAAGAAGTATATGACGGAAAGCTTCTTCATGTTTATAAGGATATGGTGGTCCTCCCCAATGGAAGAGAGACTGCAAGGGAGCTTATAAGGCACAACGGAGCTTGTGCTGTAGTTCCTCTTCTGGATAATGGCAATGTAATAGCCGAGAGACAATTCAGATATCCTTTCGGTGAAGTTGTCACAGAAATTCCTGCAGGTAAACTGGATTCTCCAGATGAAGATCATTTGGAGGCTGCCAAGAGAGAGCTGAAGGAAGAGACTGGATATGAGGCGTCCGAGTGGATTGAAATAGGCTCCTTAAGACCATCTGTAGCTTATACTACGGAAGTGATATGGCTCTACCTTGCAAGGGGATTGAAAAGAGGTGAAAGGGACTTGGACGAAGATGAGTTCTTGAATGTATTTGAAATACCTCTTGACGAGTTTGTCCAAAAGATAATGGATGGTGAGATTACAGATAGTAAGACTCAGATAGCAATACTAAAGACAGCAAGGCTTTTGGCTAAATGAAGAAGATCTGCTTGGCTTTATTCATTCTGATTCTGTCTTCATCCTGTATTTTCTCAAAGGGTGAAGGGTATAAGAGAATATCGATGGATGAAGCCAAAACTCTCATGGAAAAGAAAGAGGGATATATTCTTCTTGATGTAAGGACCAAAGGAGAATATGAGAGTGGATATATTCCAGGAGCAATAAATATCCCTCTTTCGGATATTGATGAAAAAATCATCTCCTTTCTTCCTGATAAATCACAAATGATTCTTGTTTATTGTAGAAGCGGCAACAGGAGCAGGGAGGCTTCAGATAAACTCTCAAAACTTGGATATTCCAATGTCCTGGAGATAGGTGGGATCAACGCCTGGAAGGGAGAAATAGTAAAAAATAAAAGTCTGTATCAGCACAGTGGACCTGGAAACCCCTCCTGCAATGCGTAGAATGCAGTTTTACCCTCTGAATCGGTGTACTTTTGGGTAGTGCACTGC